>CACBWF010000049.1 GCA_902542925.1 uncultured Alphaproteobacteria bacterium | reverse complement strand
GCTGATGAGTAAGTCATCGACTTATCTAACCAGCTTTCGTAAAAATCATTTCCAAGATCGTAATGGTAAGTTATATTTTTCTTTGATCCATTTTTAGTATTTGAGTTTAAATAATGTTTTAATCTTAAGTACAATATTATGTACCATTTTCCTCTTATGTATTTAGAAAAGTACTTAGAGTTCATTGCCCCCCATTGGAGAAAATCTGAAAGATGATCAGTTGTCCACAAGTTTTCAATGTAGCTTTCAGCCCACCCCAGGTCACCTCTTACAAAAAAATTTTTTAGGCAACTTAAATCGTTTATATAAATTTTGGCCAGTGGACCCACGTTTTGTCCTTGTGAACTGAATATCACCTTCCTCTTATATAAAAGATAAATTGTTCCATATTGGGCTTGTTTTAATACAGATATAAAAAGTTTAAGTAATTTATTTGTATTATAATCTTCTAAATTAATCATCAATCAATCTTACTCATAAACTTTTTTGGAGGTTTAGGTTTATTAACATAGATTGCACCTTTAATCCACAATTTCAATGCCTCAATATGAATTCCAACCGTAACAATAAAGTTTTGAAAAAAATTTTTACAAAATACTAGGAAAACATTAATATTTGTCAATTCAATTTTTTTACCTTTAAAACAAGCGTAAAGAACTTTCTTTTTTTTTACATAATATGTAATATTTAGATTTACAATTTTATGTGTAACACTAAATTCTATATAATAATCGCCTTTTGTTTTTAAAAATGGGGAAACATGAAATTTTTTTTTTGTTCTTAAAGATTTATTATTTATCTGTGAGATATATGCATGTTTCTCACCAAAAGTATTCCTAACCTCAAAAATCAATATTTTTGCCGTTTTATTTTTATCAAAACATACAAATACTGTTATAGGGTTAAAAGAATAATTAAAAATTCTTGGTAAACACAATACTTTTATAGTTTGGATATCGTAATCATAAAATTTTTTTAATTCACTTTTCCAATATTCAAATAAACTGGAGAAATTTGTTCTTTTACTACAACCAAAGTCAAAACTATTGAAATTAAATAAAGATGGAGTGTCAAAATTTATTAATTTAAATTTTTTTTTTGGCAATATATTTAGCCAAAAATAAACCATTTTATATTCGAACTTATGTTTTATTGGAACAAATCTTTCGTGAAAAACAGTCCCCTTAAATAGGCAATCTTCAACAAATATTGTTTTTACCATGGTCTTTTAGATTTAATAATTTTTTCGGCAACTTCCAAACCAGATTTTATTCCATCTTCATGAAAACCATAGCCTAGATATGCTCCACAAAACCATATGTTTTTATTATTTTTATTACTAATAAACTTCTGAGCATAAACTGCGTTTTTGTCAAATCTTGGATGTGAATAATTGATTTTCCTAAAAATTGTTGTTTTTTTGGGGAGTTTATAAGGGTTTAATGTTACAAAAATATTTTGACTTGTTTCTAAGTGTTGTAACAAATTCATCCAATAGGTCACACACAGATTATCTTTTTTAGATGATATGTAGTTCCAACTAGACCAAGTCTTAAAATTTTTTGGCATTAAGCTAACATCTGAATGGAGATAAGCCGTATTATTTTGATATTTAATTTTTGACAAGTATTGTTTTTCATCCAAATCTAAATCTTTGAGAATCTTGAGAGCTTCGTCAGAATGATTGGCAAAAATTACATGATTAAAATTTTTCTTTCTTTTCGTGGTGAAGACATCCAAATTTTTTCCGTTTTTTTTAATTGATATGACTTCTTCTTTTAAAATAATCTTAATTTTTTTTTCTGACATTATTTTTTTTATATATTTTTTTGATCCACCTTTAATAGTTTCCCATTGTGGACGGTTAAAAAAATTTAAAAGGCCATGATTATCAAAAAAATTTACAAAACTTGAAAATGGGTATTTCCCTATATCTCTGAGTTTCATTGACCAGATGCTTCCTGCCATTGGGAATAAAAAATCATTTATAAACTGTTCAGAATACTTTTTCTCAGATAAATAATCACTAATTGTATAATTAGAAAAATTTTTCAGATCTTTCTTTGCATTATTAAAAAATCTTATGATGTCCATTAACATTTTCCAAAACGATATATTAAAAATGTTTTTTCTTTGGCAAAAA
>CACBWF010000048.1 GCA_902542925.1 uncultured Alphaproteobacteria bacterium | reverse complement strand
TTGGTTCTATAGACTTTTTAGTACATTCTATAGCATTTTCTGATAAAGATGAACTTAAAGGAGAGTATGTTGAAACTTCAAAAGAAAACTTTTTGAAAACTATGGATATTTCTTGTTACTCTTTTACATCCGTTTGTAAATATGCTTCAAAATTAATGACTAATGGCGGGAATATATTAACTCTTTCCTACTACGGTGCAGAAAAAGTTATGCCACATTATAATGTAATGGGAATAGCTAAATCTGCTTTAGAGACCAGCGTAAAATATATAGCTACTGACCTTGGAAAAAAAAATATAAGGGTAAACGCAATTTCTGCTGGACCGATAAAAACTTTAGCTTCTTCCGGTATTTCTGATTTCAAATATATTCTTAAATGGAATGAGTATAATGCCCCATTAAAAAGAACAATAACAATTGAAGAAGTTGGAATGAATGCAATTTATTTATTATCTGATCTTTCTGCAGGAGTAACCGGAGAAATTGTTCATGTTGACTGTGGATACCATGTTGTTGGGATGAAGGCAGTTGATGCTCCAGATATTTCAGTTGTTTAAAATGATGATATGACAGGTAGTAGTTTTGGAAAAATTTTAAAATTATCCACCTGGGGAGAAAGTCATGGTGATGCTATAGGTTGCGTTCTCGATGGTGTTCCCTCTGGTATAAAGATTTCAAAAGATGAAATACAAAAATATTTGGAAAAAAGAAAACCTGGCCAATCAAAATTTACAACACAGAGAAAAGAACCTGATCAAGTAAAAATCTTGTCTGGCATTTTTAATGGGGTAACTACTGGTACACCAATATCATTGCAAATTGAAAATATTGATAAAAAGAGCAAGGATTATAGTGATATTTTAGACAAATTTAGACCCGGTCATGCTGATTATACTTATCAAGAAAAATTTGGAATTAGAGATTACAGAGGTGGAGGGAGAGCGTCTGCTAGAGAAACAGCAATGAGAGTAGCTGCTGGAGCAATCGCAAGGAAACTATTAGGAAAAAATGTCAATATAAGGGGGGCTTTAGTACAAATTGGAGAAAAAAAAATAAATAGAAATAATTGGAGTTGGAATGAAGTTGACAAAAATCCTTTTTTCTGTCCTGACAAAAATGCTGCAAAAGATTGGGAAATTTATCTTAATAATATCAGAAAAGAAGGTTCCTCAGTTGGAGCAATTATTGAAATCCAAGCTACTGGTATTAAAGTGGGTCTTGGTGAACCAATTTTTGACAAAATTGATGCCTTAATTGCTCATGCAATAATGAGTATTCCAGCTGTTAAAGGAGTAGAAATTGGTTTAGGTTTTCAAAGTGCTGAGTCAAGAGGAGAAGAAAATTCTGATGAGATTGTTTTTAAAAATGAGAAAGTATCATTTAAATCAAATAATTCAGGCGGCATACTTGGTGGAATTACTACTGGACAAGATATTGTAGTGAGGTTTGCTGTAAAACCTACAAGTTCAATATTAATTAAACAAAAAACAGTTAATATTAAAAAAGAAAATGTAGAGATTCAAACTAAAGGGAGGCATGATCCCTGTGTTGGAATCAGGGCAGTACCTATTGGTGAAGCTATGCTAGCTTTAGTCTTAGCAGATAACCTCCTAATTAATTCAACTAGAAAAAAATAAACTATTTTTCTAAGAGCATAAAAAATTCTTTGTTACCTTTTTGGCCTGTAATTGGAGATTCGCACAAATTTATGAAATTTAAATTGTGGTTATTTTCAAAAAAAAATTTAATTTCCTCACAAACATTTATTTGTAAATTCTCATCTTTAATTATTCCACCTTTGGACACAAAATGTCTTCCGACTTCGAATTGTGGTTTAATCAAAAAACAAATTAATCCACCTCTTTTTAAAAACTTAATAACTGGTGGAATAATTTTTTTTAATGAAATAAAACTTGCATCACAAACAACTAAATCAAATTTTACTTGAAAGAAATCATCTTCTAAATTTCTTGCGTTAGTTCTTTCATGAATCTTAAATCTCTCATTGTTCCTGATTTTCAAATCAATTTGTCCGTAACCAACATCTATACCATGTACATATTCAGCCCCATTTTTTAATAAAACATCTGAAAAACCACCTGTAGAACAGCCAATGTCTAAACAAATTTTTTGTCCTACTTTTAGTTTAAATTTCTTTAACGCATAACTTAATTTTATTCCTCCTCTTGAAA
>CACBWF010000047.1 GCA_902542925.1 uncultured Alphaproteobacteria bacterium | reverse complement strand
TCCATCAGAATACTCCCTGGCCTTTTAGTCATAAATAGAATTCTGTTACTTAATAAAAGTGCTTCTTTAACACTATGTGTAATGAGAATAATAGTTGTAGGATTTTTTTTCCAGTAATTTATTAAAACTTTATAAAGTTCTTCAGCTGCAGGTTGATCAAGAGAAACAAAGGGTTCGTCCATAAGAAGGATTTCAGGATTATTTATAAATGCTCTAGCCATTGATGCTCTTCTTCGCATGCCTCCAGATATAGTATTTGGATAAGCATTTAAAAAATCCTTCAATCCAAAATCTTTAAGTATATTTTCAACTCTCTTGTCAATGTCATTATTATCTCTGCAGACTAATTTAACGTTTTCAAAAACTGTTAACCAGGGCATTAATCTTGAGGTTTGAAAAATATACCCTAAGCAATTATTAGAATTTAGCATCTTATTATTTATCAGTATTTTTTGGTTATCAGCCTCGATCAGGCCACCAATAATGTTCATAAGAGTTGTTTTACCACAACCAGAGGGCCCTACGATTGAAATAAATTCTTTTGATTTTATCTCTATTTCAATATCCTTAAGTGCTTGAACTGAATTTGAAGATTGTTGATTATTATAAATTTTCTTTTTCACAGAAATAAAAATATCGCTCATCTCCACTCCGTTAATCTATTTTCTATTGGTCTTACAAAAAGAAATTCTATTAATAAAATTATTGCTACAAAGAAGAATGTGTATGCTAGAATACCTGTAATATCAAAAAATTGAAAAAATCCAAATAGTTTGAAACCTACGCCTTCACTTCTCCCTAGAAGTTCAACTACTAATACAATTTTCCAAATTAAAGATAAACCCGATCTAGCAGAAGACATTAAGTAAGGATACAGTTGTGGAAAAATAACTTTAATTAATAACTTTTTTCCTTTTACCTCGTAAAATTTAGCAACATCTAAATAATCTCTTTCAAAGGATCGAGCTCCCTCCCGCATAATTACCGCAACCATAGGAATTTTATTTAATGATACTGCCAGAATTGCTGCACTTTCATTTAATCCAAACCAAACATAACACAAGATAATAATAACTAAGGCTGGGACATTTAAGCCCAAAAGGAGCCAATCATCAAAAAATTCATTAAGATATTTTTTTCTACCTAATAAAATACCAATAATAGTTCCTATGATCATTGCAATAAAAAAGGATATAAAAACTCTTCTCAATGTAACGAAAGTATGGTTAATAAGTTCAGAGTTGTTATATTCGGATTGTATTTTCCTAAACACTTCAAAAGGTCCGGGTAACAGAGACGAATCAATTGAGCTACTAGCTAGAATCCAAAGTAAAAAAAAAATTACAAAAGAAGATATTCTAATCAACGAATTTGATAAGCTTGTAAACATTTTTTTATTTTAGCCAAAATGTTCCTTTGGTTAGAACTTTTGAATCACCTACAAGCTCTTCACCCCCAATAAGAGCTAGTAATGAGAATAATTTTGATGCAGACTCAAAATTAAAGTTAGCTGATTCCTTGGGAATGCCTTCTCTATATATTTCTCTTAAATTTATGAATACCTGTTCATCATCAATATTCATTGAGGGTTTTACTCTTTCCCATATTTCATCAGAAATCAACATTAAGTTTTTTGCTTCATTTGATGCTTTAACAAAATTTGATAATAGTTCCTCATTTTGTTTAGCCCAATCATCTCTAAACACCCAGCCTATTACAGGGATATTACCGTCAATACCTAATTCTTTAATTACATCTGAGATATTTATAACAGTGTTGAAATCCTTCGTTTTTAATCTCGCTTGATAGGGCCAATATGTCAATATTGCATCGAAACTTCCTTGTTCAATTTTTTTATTAAGCAGAGGAGGAGCACCAAAAATTTGTTCACTTTCATTCCTAAGATCTTTTCCAAACAAATCTTTATAATATGCTCTAAAAATTAACCAACTTTTATCAATTGATCCTCCAGCAATACCAATTTTTTTTCCCTTCAGATCAGTTATGTTATCAATATTAGAATTACTCGAAACCATCAAACCACCTGCTGCCATAGAGTGAGGTATAAAGGAAAACATCCTATTTTGTGATCTTTGCCTAGAAACCCAGAACCAATCTGTAACAATAAGATCGACGGATTTTCCTTGAAGAGCTACAGCCGCAGCATTTTTACTAGCAAGTTGAACGATTTCAACATTAACACCATGTTTTTTGTCAAGACCCATTGATTTGATTA
>CACBWF010000046.1 GCA_902542925.1 uncultured Alphaproteobacteria bacterium | reverse complement strand
CTCTTGATAAAATGCTCTTGGTCAGGGGCCCTTTCATATGCAAAACCTGGTGAAATAGTTATACCATCAACTCCCAAATCATCTGTAACAAAATTTAAGAACTTTACCATTTGGCCCTGATTTGCATAATTAAAAATTGTACAATTAACGTTACATCTAAATCCTAACTCTTTTGCCTTTTTAATTGCTGAAACACAACGATCAAAAACTCCATCCTGACAAACAGCTTTATCGTGTTCATCTTTGAGGCCGTCAAGATGGACAGACCATGTAAAATACGGGCTAGGTTTATAATCTTCAATTTTTTTTTCCATAAGAATTGCATTTGTACATAAATATACAAATTTTTTTCTTTTAACTAATTCTCTTACAATTTCAGGCATCTCTTTATGTATTAGAGGTTCACCCCCAGGAATTGAAACGATAGGAGCACCACATTCTTCCACTGAATCTATACAATCTTTTACGGACAATCTCTGATTAAGAATTTCTTTTGGATAATCAATCTTTCCGCAACCAGCACAAGCTAAATTACATCTAAACAATGGTTCTAACATAAGTACTAATGGATATTTGTCTTTCCTTAGAATCTTTTGTTTCATTATGTACGAACCGACTCTTATTTGTTGTATTAGAGGTATGCCCATATTTTCTTCACTTTAAGGTTTTAATTCGCTAATTGATGATTTACAAGTTCTTTCGGTAGTTTGAAAACCACGTTTTCTTCAATACCAGGCCTTTTCTCAATTTTAATTTTTCTAAATGTGGAAATACGGTCAATGACTTCATTTACGAGTTCATCTGGTGTTGAAGCTCCAGATGAGATTCCTACTGAATTTACATTATTAAACCATTTACTATCCAGATCTTTACAAGACTCAATTAGGTAGGTTGTAACACCGGACTCTTCCCCAAGATCTCTTAGCCTATTAGAATTGGAACTGTTTTTAGCCCCAACAACAAGCATTAAGTCTACGTGATCAACCAGATCTCTAACTGCAGATTGTCTGTTTTGAGTTGCATAACATATATCTTTGACATCAGGACCAATTATTTTAGGGAATCTTTTTTTTAAAGCCTGAATAACCACCTTAGTATCATCAACTGACAAAGTTGTCTGACTTATATAGGATAACTTTGATGGATCTCGTACTTGAAGTTTTTTTACATCTTCTGTATTGGAAACCAGATAAACATCACCTGATATTCTTCCCATGGTACCAACAACTTCCGGATGACCTTCGTGTCCAATTAATACAACTTCATAACCATTTGCTGAATATCTTTGGCCTTCTTTATGAACCTTTGCTACCAACGGGCATGTTGCATCTAAAACCGGAAGCTTTCTAAGATGAGCAGTATCCTCAACTTTTTGAGCTACTCCGTGAGCGCTAAATACTGTTACTGCGCCAGCTGGAATTTGGTCAAGTTCTTGTACAAAAATTGCACCTTTTGATACCAAATTATTTACAACCCTTTTGTTATGTACTATTTCATGTCTGACATATACAGGAGGCCCATAAAGTTCAATGGCTCTCTCAACGATAGTTATAGCTCTTTCTACACCAGCGCAAAATCCTCTAGGTTGAGCTAGAAATACTCTTAGTGATTTGAGCTCATTTTTTTTTTCCACAGTAATATGCTCCTAAAATTTCATTTTTATCCAATCAACTGCATCTTTTATAGCACTTTTTATATCACGTGGTCTATATCCTAATTGTTTTTTTGCCTTTTCTGAAGAAAAAAACATTTTCTGTTTTGACATAGACAAACCATCAACAGTCAACATTGGGTCATAATTATTAATTATAGAAGCAAAGAACTCATTCATATATGCAAAAGGATATAAATATTTTGGTGAAAGTTTGTAAACAATCTTTGGAATACTTGCATAATCAGAGATCAAATCTAAAAAATCTTTAAACATTAAATTTTCACCCCCTAAAATATACCTTTGTCCAATTTTACCTTTTTCTAGAGCTAAAAAATGCCCTAAAGCCACGTCATCGACATGAACAAAATTTAAACCTGTATCAACATATGCTGGCATTTTTCTATTCAGCATTTGTAGTATAATTTTTCCTGTGGGCGTTGGCTTAAAATCGCCTGGACCAATTGGGGTTGAAGGATTTAGTATTATTCCAGATATTTTTTTACTTTTTACATATTCTTGAAAAATTTGCTCGGCAATAAATTTCGATTTTTTGTAATCCCCAATCATATTTTTAAAATGCACCGGTGTTTCTTCGTTACTTACACTACCATGATTTAAACCTAGTGTAGCAACA
>CACBWF010000045.1 GCA_902542925.1 uncultured Alphaproteobacteria bacterium | reverse complement strand
ATGTCTATTACAAGATAAAAGAATATTTCTATTTTCGACAAAAATAACATTCAAGCTACCAACAATTCCTTTTTTAAAATATTGAATTATGTAAGGAAAATTTATTTTATTTAATAATTTCTTTAAATCATCAGAATTATTTAAGATGAAAATATTTTCTGAGCCCGCTCCTTGATCAGGTTTTAAAATTATTTTTTTTGATTTGTCAATTTTTGAGAAATCACCAATAAAGTCAACACAGGGTATACCAACTTTTTTTAAAAATGTAATAGTACTTTTTTTGGAAGAAAATTTACTTATCAAAGAGTAATGTGATAATAGTAAACTGAAGCCCAAATCGCTTATAGATCTATAAATAGACTTTAATATTCCCTTAGATTCTGGAGCAATCAATAATATTTCTGTCTCTTTTGGATAATATTCTGACAAAAAATTAATAAATTTTTTTCTCTTTGAACTTACTAAATAAGTTATATTTTTCTTGTATGATTTTTTAAATTTCTCGTTCCGGATAACAATAATATTTGCATGTTGTGATCTTTTGATTAATTCTTGTGTTAGACAGTCAACCATATTTAACCCTTCTTTATAGATTGCTCCCTGAAAGAAATCAGTTTTTAGTGGACTTGCGGTTAAATATTCAATTATAATCAAGTTTTTCATCTTTTATGATCAAGATTTTTGCAGTAGACATAAAGAACGGAAAAGTAGTCAAGGCCTATGCTGGTACAAGATTAAATTATAAACCACTGAAAATTAAAAACAAAGATTTTTCTGATGCGAATTTAGTAATTAAAAAAGCAATTAGTGTTGGGATTAAAAATATCTATATTGCCGATTTAGATTCTATTGAAAACAGAAAAAATAATTGGTACTTAATAAGAAAGATTGTAGAAACAAATCAAAAAATAAATTTTTTTTTTGATTCAGGATTTAATCGAGTGTCTAAATTAAGAGACTTTAATTTTTTTTTTAAAAAAAATAAAGAGATCAAAAACATTACAGTCGTTATTGGCACAGAAGGCATTTCAAGTTTAAATTTATTGAATCAATTAAATATACAATTCAAATCTATTATTTCTTTTGACTTTCTAAAAAAAAAAGAGTGTTTCGTTTTCTCAAATCAATTCTCATGTGACAAATTCATTTTGATGTTTATAAAACAAGTAGGTGGACGGGGAATAAACTGGCCCTTCCTTAATATTATTTCAAAGTTTATTTCACCAAAGAAATGTTTTGTTGCTGGCGGAATTAAATATGATGGAGATATTAAAAAGCTGAAAAAGTTAGGTTATAGTGGTGTTATAATTTCATCACTAATACATAAGGAGTTAATCTAGGGGAAACCCCCTAGATTATTTTTTAAAGATCGAAATCAACCTTGAAAACCATCCCCCATCATCAGGTTTAGTTGACGATTTCATGTTGGATGAGTCTCACTTTGCAGCAAAAGGATGCTCAGCTGAATCTTTTTCAGAAACTACGTCTTTGGCTTTAGGCTCACCTGCAACGGCTCTCTCAATAGCTTCTTTAGTTGCAGTATAGTTATATTCTTGGATTTTCTTATCATCCTCAGCTTGCCAATGTATGAACACTCCGACAGAAATAAACAGATCATCAGCTTCATCAGCCGGTATTGTTCCTTCTTCGACACAGTCCATAACGGCTTTAGCAACACCATGCTGAGCTGGACCAAACATTTGAACAGCCTGTTTTGCTCCTTTAATTGTAACTTTATTAAACATACAAGTTGCAGGCTTAGTCATTAAATTTGGTGCAACAACTGCTAAAAGAGCTGTAAAACCATCTTTGTTATTAGTAAGACTGTTAGCAAAAGCTGTTTCTGCTGGGGTTCCTCTTGGACCGATAATAAGATCAATGTGAGCTACTTCATTGCCCTCTCCAACAAGAGATTCTCCAATAAGCATTTTATTAATTTTAGCCATATTTTCCTCCAATAAGTTTTAGGTTTTATTAAATTTTAATATGTATTAAAATTTAATATTTGACTATATCTGTAATTTTGTCCATTAGCAAGGTAGTTACTGTTAAATCAGCACAAGTACCAGGATTAATTTTCAAATGTTTTAAATATTTATCGAATTTTTTAAGATAAAAATAAAAATACTTCTGTGGATTATTATTGATTATATTATTTATTAATTTTGATTTGAACAATACAGATCTAGCAATATCAACACCGTATTTTCTGAGTATATGACTGTCAAAATCATTAGACATTAGTTTGATGAATAGTTTTTCTATAGAGATGTTTTCTGAGAATCTTTT
>CACBWF010000044.1 GCA_902542925.1 uncultured Alphaproteobacteria bacterium | reverse complement strand
ACAACCAACATCAAGTATCTTCTCCTTTTCTTCTATAAATTCAGATATGATTTTTAAGTCTTTTCTTAAACTCATTTATAAACCTAATTTTTTTGTTAAACCGCTAATAAAACCTTTAAGAATTTTATGGAACTCAGGTTCCTTTAAAAGAAACGAATCGTGTCCATTATCAGTCTTAATTTCAACAAAACTTACACTTGCTGCTGAACTATTCAAAGACTTTATTACAGTTTTTGTTTCTGCTGTTGGAAATAACCAGTCAGAAGTGAATGAAAAAAAACAAAATATTGCATCGTTGTTTTTAAATAAATTTGATAAGCCTCCTCTTCTATTTGATAAATCAAAGTAATCCATTGCTTTTGTAATATACAAATAACTATTAGCATCAAATCTATCAACAAATGTTCTTCCTTGATGCTTTAAATAACTTTCAATTTGAAAATCGATATCAAACCCATAAGATAAAGAAGAACTAAATTGCAGATTCCTTCCAAACTTTTTTTGTAGTCCATGTTCTGATAAGTAAGTTATATGGGCTATCATTCTTGCTACTGCTAACCCCCTACTCGGCTTGACATTAAACTCGTTATATAGTCCTTTGTTCCAATTAGGATCAGCCATTATTGATTGACGACCGATTTCATGAAAAGCTATGTTTTGAGCAGAATGCCTGTAAGAAGTAGCAATTGGAATTATAGCATTTACTCTATTTTTAAATAGTGCGCCCCAAACTAACGCTTGCATACCCCCCATAGACCCTCCAATTACAGCAAACAGTTTTTCTATGCCGAGTGCATCTATCAATCTTACTTGAGCTTCTACCATATCTTTAATGGTTATGACAGGAAAGTCCAAATTATATTGTTTGCCATTTTTAGGATTGATACTTGACGGACCTGTACTTCCTTGACAGCCACCAATAACATTACTACAAATAACAAAAAAAAAGTTAGTATCAATCACTTTTCCTGGACCAACTAAAATATCCCACCAACCTTTTTTATTTGTTGATGGGTGTATTCCAGAACAGAACTGGTCTCCTGTAAGTGCATGACAGACAAGAATTACATTACTTTTATTTTTATTAATTTTGCCATATGTTTCGTAAGCTATCTCACACTTATCCAGCTGATCTTTTGATTCAAGGATCAGTTTTTCTTTAAAAGTAATATCAATTTTATCAAATGCCATATTTTAAAATAGTAATCTTGTTTCTTGACTTGTATCGCATCATAGCTATGTTGGGAATTGTGTCAAAATAAATTTTAAGCAAATGAATAAAAAGTGAAAAATAAAATTCCTTACTTGAAAGATATTAAACCTGGTATTAATAAAATTGAAAAATATATTTCGGGCGAAATTAAAAAAAAAAAAATTGAGGCAAAATTATCTTCTAATGAATCTCCATTTGAAATTCCTAAGAAGATTATTCATGCAATTTTTAAAGAGTTAAGATTTTCAAATAAATATCCAGATGGTGATAGTGATATCCTAAAGTCATCAATTGCAAAGAGGTTTAAAATCAAAAAAAGCCAAATCGTTTGTGGTAACGGATCTGATGATATTTTGTCATTAATTTGCCTTGCGTTTTCTAGAGAGGACTCTGAAGTAATTTGTAGTAATAATGGTTTCTTATTCTATCCTATTATTACCTATTCTTCAGGTGCAAAACCAATATATGCTGAAACGGAAAATTTTTCTATCAGCATAAAAAATATTAAAGAAAGGATTAGTAAAAAAACAAAAATCATTTTTTTTGCTAATCCAAATAATCCAACAGGATCAATTATTTTAAGAAAAGAGTTAGTGAAGGCTTTAAAGGAAATTCCTAAAAATATAATTGTAGTAATTGATGGAGCATATGCTGAATATGTTATCGATAAAGAATTTTCGGATGGTTTAGATCTAGTAAAAAAGTTTCCAAACTTAATAATCACAAGAACATTTTCAAAGATATACTCTCTTGCAGCATTTAGAGTTGGTTGGGGGTATAGCTCTCCAGAGATAATTCAAATATTAGAAAAAATTCGTGGACCTTTTAATGTAAATTTAGTAGCTCAATTAGCTGCTTCGAAGATTCTAAAAGAAAAAAAGTTTATAGATAAGGCAATAAAACACAATATAAAATATAGAAACATGATTGAAGAAAAACTTAAAAAAATGGGATTTTTAGTCTTCAAAAGTCACGGTAATTTCTTATTAGTAAAAAAACCATTTGAAAATAATTTCAACTAAAGAAATTTTAAGATATTTAGAAAAAAAAAATATTTATGTAAGATCATTAAAAGCATATAATCTTCCG
>CACBWF010000043.1 GCA_902542925.1 uncultured Alphaproteobacteria bacterium | reverse complement strand
TATAAGAAAATTCCCAATGTTAACAGCTGAAGAGGAAAATAAACTTGCTTTAGATTGGGTTAAAAATAAAAATTTTAAGTCTGCACACAAACTTGTTAACTCTCATTTAAGATTAGTTGTTAAAATCGCGATGGGTTTTAGAGGCTACGGGCTCCCTTTAAATGAATTAATTGCTGAAGGCAATGTTGGTATGATTCAATCTTTGGAAAGGTTCGATCCAGAAAAAGGCTTCAGATTATCAACATATGCCATGTGGTGGATAAGAGCTTCAATACAAGAATATATTTTGCATTCATGGTCTATGGTAAAAATAGGTACAACCGCTGCGCAGAAAAAACTTTTTTTCAATCTCAGATCACTTAAAGGTAAACTCAAAGCTCTTGATGACGGCGACTTACAACCAGAACTTGTCACAGAAATAGCTGAAAGATTAAATGTTTCCGAACCTGATGTTGTTGATATGAATAGAAGAATGTCAGGACATGACCATTCTTTAAATTCTCCTTTATCCCAAGATAATGAAGGTGAATGGATTAACTGGATTGTTGATGACAGAGATTCACACGAGGCATCTATAATTTATAACGATGAATTAAGAAAAAGAAAACAAATTCTCGACGTTGCCTTAAATAACCTTAACGACAGAGAAAGACAAATTCTTATTAAAAGAAGATTGATGGATAAACCTCTTACACTTGAAGAGCTCAGTAAATCCTATGGAATTTCTAGAGAACGCGTAAGGCAGGTTGAGGTAAGAGCATTTCAAAAGTTGCAAAAAGTCGTTAAAAATATTGGTTATAAAAATAAAAATTTTAATCAATAAAAGGATTCTCAACTAATATTGTATCTTCTCGTTCTGGGCTAGTTGATAATATAACTACCCTGCTAGATATTAACTCTTCGAGCCTTCTGACATATTTAACTGCTAATGCCGGAAGTTCAGACCACGTTTTAGCACCTTTTGTTGATGTATTCCACCCTTTAAAAGTTTCATAAACTGGTTTGACATTTTCTTGCTCATATTCTGATATTGGAAAATAATCTATTTTCTTGCCAAAAATTTTGTAAGCAACGCAAATTTTTATTTCTTTAAAAGTATCTAGCACATCTAGTTTAGTAAGTGCAATGCCGTCAGCACCAGAAACGGAAAGTGCATATTTTGTTAAGACAGCATCAAACCATCCACATCTTCTCTTTCTTCCAGTTACAGTGCCAAATTCTTTACCAATTTCTCCAAGTTTTTTACCTATAATATTATTTAGTTCTGATGGAAATGGACCACTTCCAACCCTAGTCATATATGATTTAACTATACCTAAAATAAAACCCAATTTTTTTACTGACAAACCTGAGCCTACTGAGGCTGCACCCGCTACAGTGTTAGATGAGGTGACAAATGGGTATGTTCCGTGATCAATATCTAGCATTACGCCTTGTGCTCCTTCAAAAAGTATTTTTTTTCTTTCAAGTAGTGCTTTTTCAAAAATGGGATTAGTTCTTTGAGAATATTTCAAGATATTATTTTTAACTTCCTCAATTTCATTTATTATTTTTTCATAGGATATTTCTTTAGATTCTAAACCCTTTAGGATGATGTTGTGATGATCTGCAATAATTTTTACTTTGTCATTCAATTTCTCTTTATTTCTCAAATCTGAAAGTCTAATTGATCTTCTTCCTACTTTATCTTCATAAGCAGGCCCAATTCCTCTTCCAGTTGTCCCTATTTTATTTTCTCCTTTTAATTTTTCTCTAATTTTGTCAACCTCTTTATGTATACTAAGAATCAGACAAATATTTTCTGACAGAATTAAATTTTTTGGTGTTACTTTAATCCCACTTTTTTTTAATTTGTTTATTTCATCTAATAATGCTTTTGGATTTACAACAACCCCATTAGCAATAATTGAAATAGTGTTTTTTCTTACAATTCCTGATGGAATTAAACTTAAGGCAATTTTCTTTTTTTTAACAACGATAGTGTGTCCAGCATTATTTCCACCCTGAAACCTCACAACAATATCGGCTTGACTTGACAACCAATCAACAATTTTCCCCTTCCCTTCATCTCCCCATTGAGCACCAATAACAGTCACATTTCCCATTTACACCTCAATTATTAATTAAATTTTCAACTAGTGCAGAAAAACCAATGCAATTTTCCTTGTTTACTTCATAACTTCCACCACTAAATAGTTCTGTTAACTTATCAGAATAAAACTTAAACATAAGACCATTGTGATAACCAGATTTATCTATTTCGACTGTATCAACAATAAAATTTTCATTGGGTAATTTCTTTTTAAAATTTTG
>CACBWF010000042.1 GCA_902542925.1 uncultured Alphaproteobacteria bacterium | reverse complement strand
TATTATATTATTTATTTCAACATCTTTTTTCATAGAATTTGAGACAGTATGTTTTATTTTGTTTGAAATCTGTTCATCAATCTTTTCTGTTGTTATTATATCAAGTCTGACAGTATTATTTTTCTTTTTTATAATATCATCAACTTTAGAGTATATCATTTCCAATGCAAATAATCTGTTATGTTTACACAATACGCATAAAAAATTAAATAGGTTTTTTTCAATTTTAAGCTTTGAATGTAGTTTGTTTAAACAATTCATTTTTTTATTAATAGGTATCATTGGACTAAGTAAAAAGTTTTCAAACAATGAACTTTTTTTTTTAAGATCCAATAGTTTTTTGTACATTTTTAGACATTTATTTTGTTCAGATGCATTTTTAAAAATTTTAATTAATGCTCTTGCATATCTAACACATATTTCATTATAGTTTAGAAGAGTTGTTGACAATTTAACCTCATATATGAAAAGTGATTTTTATCATAAGATGCTTTCACTTTCAATATTTGAAAATAAAAATACTTTACAAAAAATTGTATGGATCAACATCAATTTTAATTTTTGTACCTTTATTAAAAATAATTTTCATTAAACATTCTCTTATTTTATGCTTATAAATTGATGATTTTTCAAATTTTATTAATATTCTATATCTATATTTATTTCTCAATTTGAATATTGGAGCTGGAGTAGGACCGAATACCATTGATTCGAAACTTTTTTTTAAAAACGAAATAGTCTCATAAGCGTGTTTCTTAGCAATACTAGGGTTATTATTTTCAATAATAATTGAAATTAAATTTACAAATGGCGGTAACCTATATTTTTTTCTTTTTTCTAATTCCCATTTATAAAAATCTTCCTTTTGATACAAAGAACACATTTCAATTATATTACTTTCAGGATGATATGTTTGGACTAAAACTCTCCCAGCACTACTCTCTCTCCCAGATCTACCTGCAACCTGTGTAATTAATTGGTAAGCTCTTTCACTTGACCTAAAATCTAGGCTATTTATTAAATTATCTATGTTTATAATCCCTACTGTTTCTAGATTTGGGAAATGATGTCCCTTGGAAATGATTTGTGTTCCAATAATAATTTTAATTTCTTTTTTTTGAATAGAATTAATAATTTGTTTAAAGTTTTTTTTATTTTTTACGGTATCACTTGATAACAAACATATCTCTTTTCTTGGGAAAAAATCACTTACTTCCTCATAGATTTTTTCTATTCCAGGACCAGCATTTGTTAGGCACTTTTCTGACTTACACTTTGGACAAATATCTTTAAATTTTTCTTGATAGTTGCAATGATGGCATATTAATACATGATCTGAGCCTATGTATTTATTTTTATGAAAAACTAATGCAAAATCGCAATTTGGACATGAAATGGAGTACCCACATTTAGTACAAATTACTACAGGTGCATAACCCCTTTTATTCAAAAATAACAAGCTTTGTTTCCCAGAATTAAAGCATGTTTTTAATGCATTTTTAAGAGGATTAGAAATCCATTTATTTTTATCTAAGGTATTTTTTTTCATATCAACAATCTCAATTTCTGGTAATTTTGTGTTGTTGAATCTTTTTGTAAGGGAGACTTTAGTATATTTTTTGATATGACAATTATAAGAAGTTTCAATTGATGGTGTTGCAGTTGAAAGAATAATTTTACAATTACTTTTTTTTGCTAACAAAACAGCCCAATCTCTTGAGTTTAATATTACACCATCTTCTTGTTTGTAAGATGAATCATGTTCCTCATCTAAAATTATGAGGCCAAGATTATTAAAAGGTAGAAAAAGCGCCGATCTCGTTCCAACTACCAATTCCATCTCTCCCAAAGCTATCTTTACCCAAATTTCAGACTTCTTTGTTGAACTTATTGAAGAATGGTATATTTCAGGTTCAAAACCAAATTCACCTTTAAATTCAATAATCCATTGGCTGGTAAGAATTATTTCAGGAACCAAAACTAAACATTGAAAACCTTTTTCTAATGTTTCTTGAATAATTTTAGAATACACACGAGTTTTTCCAGAACCTGTTACACCATCTAATAAAATGGTTTTAAAGGATTTTAAATTACCTATTTTAATTTTTTTAACTGCATTTTGTTGTTCTTGGTTTAAATCTTTTGAGCGCATTGCTCTAAATTTTTTTTTTGTGTTGGAGGTATTATTTTTTAATTTGTAATAGGTATTTTTATTAAATCCAGAAAGACTCAATTTAAGAAGAGAACCAAATGTATTACAACTATAATTAGAAAAAATATTTAGTGCTTCGAGAAATTCTTTTTTTAAAACTATATCAAAATAAATTTCTTCAACATACTTTAGTCTTTTTACAGACTTTCTATCAAAAGAAAAAATAATTCCATAATTTTCTTTATTTTTAAAATTTACTTTTACTACTTGACCAATTCTA
>CACBWF010000041.1 GCA_902542925.1 uncultured Alphaproteobacteria bacterium | reverse complement strand
CCAAAATAATAAAATCTTTGATTAATTCTTTCATGTAATGAATTAGAAATAATTGCTCTTGTAATAGGTGCTGTTCCTTCTGGTCTTAATGTAATTGATTCACCCCCAATGTCCAGAAATGTATACATCTCTTTTGATATTACATCTGACGATTCTCCAAGTGTTTTTTGAAAAACATTTGATTTTTCAATTATTGGTGTCGTCATTTTCTGATAATTAAATGAGCAACAAATAAGTTCAGCCACTTTAATAACTAAATCATGGGTTTGAGAATCTTCGTCAAAAAGATCGTGAGTGCCTTTTACTGTTTTTATTTTTTCCAAGTTATTAAGATTTAGTTACTAGCTTTTAGTTTATCCTGAATATTTTCCTTTTCTTTCTTCTCACATAACTCAACTAAATGATCAATCATATTTCCATCTCTTAACACATGGTGCTTTTCACCATTGATATATATTTGATGACCACTTTTTCCCCCGGTTAAACCAATATTCGTTTCTTTAGCTTCTCCTGGGCCATTAACAACGCAACCAATTACTGAAAGTGTCATTGGAGTGGTTATATGCTCAAGCCTTTTTTCTAGTTCTTCAACATTCTTTATTACATTGAAGTTTTGTCTAGCACATGATGGGCATGAAATTACATTGACACCTCTATGTCTAAGATTTAAAGATTTGAGCATGTTAAACCCAACTTTTATTTCTTCAACTGGATCCGCTGACAAAGAAACTCTGATTGTATCACCAATCCCTGACCATAATAACGATCCCATTCCTATTGAAGATTTTATGGTACCTGCTTGTAAACCTCCTGCCTCAGTAATTCCAAGATGAAGTGGGTAATCACATGCATCAGCAACTCCATAATAAGCTGCTACTGCCAAAAAAATATCAGAAGCCTTACAACTTATCTTAGTATTAAAAAAATCATTATCTTCTAAAATCTTGATATGATTCAGAGCTGATTCAATCATAGCATCTGGACATGGTTCTCCATATTTTTCTAAAAGATTTTTTTCTAAACTACCTGCATTAACTCCTATTCTTATTGAACAATTATTTGACTTAGCTGCATCAACTACCTCTTTAACTTTTTGAGAATTCCCAATGTTACCAGGGTTTATTCTAAGACATGAAGCACCAGCCTCTGCTGCTTCAATAGCTCTTTTATAATGAAAATGTATATCTGCAATTATCGGTATATTTACTTCTTTAACAATAGCCTTGAGTGCTTCAGTTGATTCTTTGTCTGGGCATGAAACCCTTACTAAATCCGCTCCAACATTCTCTAATGATCTGATTTGATTAATGGTTGCCTTCGAATCAGTAGTAAGAGTATTAGTCATTGATTGAACTGTTATAGGCGAATCACCTCCAACTTTTACATCGCCGACAAAAATCTCCCTTGATTTCCTACGTTGTATATCTCTCCAGGGTCTAATACTCATTTTTAGTAATAATTTGAATAATCTTAAAACAATCTACATTTTCATCAACATTCATTCAACAACAAAATTTTAACAAATTCTTTTTAAAATTTATTTGCTAATTTTGTCACAATATTTTTTGGCATCATCAAGAATTGTATTAAGTATTGATTCTACAGGTTCGATTTTTTTGACAAGGCTTACACTTTGACCGGCCATTAATGAACCATTTTCAATATCTCCTTCTATTACAGCTTTTTTGAGTGCACCTGACCAAAAGTGTTCAACTTTTAAGCGAGCTTCGTTTAATGATATTTGTTTTTTATCAAGTTTAAGTAAAATCTTCTTTTGTTCATCCATAAATTTTTTTGAGGCTTTATTAGCTATTGCTCTTACCGGAATAACAGGTAACCTTTCATCTAATTGCAAAGATACTTTCGCACTTCTTGAGTCAGATTTAATAAAAACCTGCTTGAAATTTTCATGGGCTATTGATTCAGTAGCACACACGAATTGAGTTCCTATTTGACATCCAGCGGCACCCATTTGTAAATAATTAACAAAAATTTCACCTCTACCTATTCCTCCTGCAACAAAAACAGGTACTTCATTGATATATGGAAGAATTTCTTGTGCTAGTACATTTGTGGATACTGGTCCTATATGCCCACCTGCTTCGCTTCCCTCAATTACAAGTGCATCAATTCCGTTAGAAACCATTTTCTTTGCTATCCCAATTGTTGATGCAAATGTTATTGTTTTTACTTTATTTTTTTTTAATTCCAAGATCTGTTGCTTCTTTGGGAATCCCCCAGCTAAAACAACAAAGCCGATTTTTTTTCTTATGCACAAATCTATTAGATCGTTAATTTCAGGATGCATTAAGATAAGGTTAACCCCAAAAGGTTTGTTTGTTTTTTTTAACGTTAAATCAATTTCTTTTTCGAGTTGATCAGGATTCATTGCACCGCAAGCAATAACACCAAAACCGCCAGAATTTGAAATTGA
>CACBWF010000040.1 GCA_902542925.1 uncultured Alphaproteobacteria bacterium | reverse complement strand
GATAAATTTATTTTTTTATTCATATTACAATCAATATCATCAGGACCATGGAAAACTGCAGCTTGTATTTTAATGGTAAAATGTGTCTGATCGTTTGATTCATCTAATACTTTAAAATCAACTATCTGCGAAGATGGTCTAACCAACAGATTTTCTTTTAAGCTTGTTTTTTCATCAATACTTGAATATCCATCTATCTTTGCCCCCCCTTGAAGACTTGCTAAATAAAGAGCTTCATCCAAAGCTCTTTTTTTGGCTAACTGTAAGTCATCGCTTTGAATTACAGCTCTCCCTTGGGATATAACCATTTTAAGATTATGTTCTTTTGCTAAAACAACAGCAGATAATAGAAATAATAAATTTAATACAAGCGTATACAATATTATTCTCATAATAAACTGATCTACACTATTAAAAAAAAGCTTCTTCAAAACTTCATCCTCAAATTATTATAATGATTGTGCTTGCCTAAACAAATAAGCAACCATATCTTGATCGATTTCTAAAACTGTTTCGTAAGTATCCGCACCCGTTGGGTTTATTCTTACTGTTCTAGCACCTCTTATTACTCCTGTGACAATACCCCTAAATGTATCATTTTGGACCATTAAATCTATTACAGTTGTATTACTGTCAACTTTTAGGCCATGAATTTGTTCAGCTAATTCTCTAATTGCAGCCATTCGTGCGGCTCTAATTGCCATTAGTCTTTTTTGTTCAATACTTTGTCCGGGTTGACTTGAGACCACAGCATAGCCAGTTGCGGTAAGAGTTGGAAAGGTGATTGTTGAGGCATCTAAAATCTCTTTTGTCTTGTTTAACTGTACAGTTGGTGTGTTATATTCATTTGCAGCCTCACCTTGAGTTATCATTTCATCTTGAAAAGACCTTTGAAGGCCAAGGTTCTCTAAAACTGCAGTAGAGCATGATTGAATTACTAATATAAAAAGTAATATTAAAAAATTTTTCATTATCATTCCTTATAAAATTTAAGTTTAGTCATAAGAAGATTTATGCATTTAATATGCCAGTTTTTTCTTACGAAAATATATTTTTAATTTTTGTGGCACACCTGTTGCATAATCACTTGAAAGAATGAATTTTAAAATGAATATTGAACCAAAACTGTTTATTTGATGAGAAAATATGAAAAACTACATTGTTTTTAGTCAATATTCTGACGAAAGGAAATGTCATGGATTTGGCAATTGATGACTTGAAAAAAGGAAATCTTGGTTTTTATATAAAAACTTTTAGTATTCCAATTGGAATAATGGTTTTGATAGCCATGATGGTCATTCCTCTTAACCCAATTATATTAGATATCCTATTTACTTCAAATTTATTGGTATCTCTATTAGTACTAATGGTTGCTATACAAACCTTTCGTCCTCTTGATTTTTCCAGTTTTCCCACAGTTCTTCTTTTTGCTACGGTTTTAAGATTAGGCTTAAATATTGCTTCCACTAGGATAATTCTAAAGGATGGGCATACAGGAACAGACGCAGCAGGAAATATCATTGAGGCTTTTGGTGCTTTTGTCATGTCGGGAAGTTATGTAGTAGGACTTTTTGTGTTCACCATCTTAGTTATAATTAACTTAATTGTTATTACAAAAGGAGCAGGGAGGGTTTCAGAAGTTTCAGCAAGGTTCACCTTGGACGCAATGCCAGGTAAGCAAATGGCTATTGATGCTGATTTGAACGCTGGTGTTATCTCAAGTGATGAGGCAAAAGCAAAAAGAAAAGAAATAGCTAAAGAAGGTGAATTCCATGGTTCAATGGATGGTGCTGCAAAATTTGTTAAAGGCGATGCTGTTGCTGGAATTCTTATATTAGTAATAAATATTATAGGTGGATTAGTTATTGGAACAACATTACATGATTTGAAATTAGAAGAGGCGGCAGAAAAATATATTTTGCTAACAGTTGGCGATGGATTAGTTGCTCAAATACCTTCACTTTTACTCGCTATGGCAACTGCAACAATTGTAACAAGAATTTCTTCTGATGATAAAGATTTAGCAGGCCAAATTTCATCACAAATGGGATTGACAAAGGCATGGATTCCAGTGACTGCTGTACTCCTTCTTTTTGGTTTAGTTCCAGGGATGCCAAATAAACTTTTTCTATTCGCAGCATTACTGTCAGGTACCATCGCCTGGTATATTAATAAAAATCAAAAAGAGTTAGTCATAGAAAATGACATCAAAGAAAAAGAAGAAAAAACAGAATCACCTGAGAAAATTGATATAGATGATGTATCTGATAATGCTGCAGTGTCACTCGATCTGGGATACGGGTTGATATCACTTGTTGACAGTAATGACAAAAAAACTTCAGGACCGCTAATTAGTAAAATTACTGGCATAAGAAAGCAAGTATCTAAAGACCTTGGTTTTATTATACCTCCTGTAAGAGTCAAAGATGACTTATCATTAGATTCAAATACTTATGAAATTAAAATTGGTCATACTGTTGTAGCTCAAGATAAAATTTTTCCTGATAGAAAATTAGCAATGCCTAATGAAGACACTAAGATTAAAATTCAAGGTATTGAAGTAAATGATCCTTCATTTGGTATGAAAGCTTTTTGGATTGAAAAACACATGGTTTCTAAAGCTGAATCAAATAATTATATGGTAATTGAACCTGAAGCAGTAATAGGAACACACTTGAATCAGATCCTTATTAAGTTTGCTGGTGAATTGATAGGCCAGGATGATGTTCAACTGTTATTGGATAATTTATCAAAGGCCAATCCACAATTAGTTCAATCAGTCGTACCAAAATTAGTACCTTTACATCATCTGACAATAATTCTCAGAAATTTGCTTGTTGAGAGGGTTCCAATTAATGACCTTAAAAAAATTCTTGAAGCATTATCAAATTTGGCAGAAAAGAAACTCAATCCTGAAGAACTCTCTGAAGCAGTCAGACCAGCTATATCCTCTTTACTAATCCAAAGAATTTCATCTGTTAATGAACCATTAAATGTAAGTACATTTAACCCAGAGCTTGAACAAATGTTAATTTCAATGTCTCAAAAAAGCAGTTCAGAAGGGTTATTAATTGATCCAAATTTAGCAAAACAATTAATTCAATCTGTAGTAGATATTAACGAAAAAATGTCTGCAGAAAATAAAACCTCTGTAGTTGTAACCTCACCACTTATAAGAAAAGACATTTCAATTTTACTAAGGCAACATATTGAAGATATAA
>CACBWF010000039.1 GCA_902542925.1 uncultured Alphaproteobacteria bacterium | reverse complement strand
GAGCTGATAATTGTCTGCGTCTCCTCCAGAACCGTCAGAAATTGACAATGATCCGAGTGTAAGCGTTTTATTAGCCCCTACATTCGCGCTAGCTATCGAACCATTGCCAGAAAGTGTTAAATTTTCTCCACTAACAAGATTAGACAGGGTTAATTCAGATGATTGAACGGTGGTGACATTATCATATGCGCGAGTGCCATCAAGCGACAGGTTTCTTTTTGTTATATCGAGGGTATATGTGCCTCCAGTTAAATTATAATTAGCGGCCAGACCTCCATTGGAACCGTTTACAAGCGAAAGACCAGAAGTATTCACGCTGTAATTATTAGCAACGTTTGCAGAGTTTACTGAACCATTCCCTGAAATTGTAACTGTTTCTGACCCAACAAAATTGCTAAGTGTAGGCAAGTCCGAGGAAGATGCAACTGTTGTTCCATCATATTGTCTAGTACCGCTGACGTCTAAAGGACGTGTATTGACTGTGAAATTATGCGTTCCTCCAGTAAATGTATAATTATTTGCAAGCCCCCCATTTGAACCATTAGATAAAGTTAAAGCAGATGTAGCATTGGTAATAGTTCGAGAACCAGCATCTTTTGAACTTATGGTTGCTGTGCCAGAAAGACCCAAAGTTTCAGTGTTTCCGGTTGTTGAGTCAGTTGCAAAATTACTTGCAGTAAGTATTGAATCTGCTGCATTGGTATTTCCGTCATATATTTTTGAGCCGTCAATATCTAGAGGTCTTTTATTGATTGTTAGACTTGACCCAGACAATGTGTAATTAGAAGCTAGCCCCCCATTTGTTCCATTTCCAAGTGATAATGTACCCAAAGTAATTGATTGGGCTGACCCACTAAAATTTTGTGAACCTACTGATCCTGATCCTGTCATAGTTAATGTTTCAGACCCAATAGTGTCAGAGGTAGTTAGCGTTGAATTTAAATTAGATCCAACAACCGTTGTTAAATCATTATATACTCTTGAAAAGTTGACTTGTTTAGTTGTAACAGTAAAGGCGTGAGTACCGCCCGAGAATGTATAGTTGTTTGCCAGTCCACCATTTGAGCCATTGCTCTTTGTTAACCTAGATGCGGCGTTTGTTATTGTTGTTGGAGAATTTGCAACATCTTTATTTCCAATGGTTACAGAACTACCCCCAAGGGTCAGTGTTTCAAAATTCCCATCACTATCTCCATCTACTAATCCCGTTGATCCGCCGGAGCTATTTGTTAGTGATAACTCTGCTACTTCCCCTACTGTATTTCCGTCGTAGACCTTTGTTCCGCTTATATCTAGAGGTCTCTGAGAAATTGTCAAATTATGACTTCCTCCAGAAAGTGTGTAATTTTGAGCCAGACCACCATTAGACCCATTGCCTAGCGCAAGATTTCCTGTTGAATTAAGTGCAACTGAGCTTCCACTATAATTTATATCTGAAGAAGCTACAGTTCCTGAACCGCTTGCCATTGTAATTGTCTCGCTTCCAATCAAACCAGTTGCTGAGGAGAAGCTCGAATTACTCACTACATTCGTTCCATCATACACTCGAGCAAAATTAGTATCGATAGATTTTTCAGTTACATTAAAGGTCATAGTTGCACCTGAAAAAGTATAATTAGATGCGGCATGAGTCTTGTCTGCTATGGCAAGTGTATTTTGACTCAAAGTAGTATTTCCAACTATTACATCTTTACTTGCTGCTGTTCCAGTTCCAGTAAATCTTAGTCCTTCTGTTACACCCCCAACAGTTACAAGATTTTGAATGCTAACTTCATTATCACTCACGTTTGCGGTTGTATCACCATCATAAACTTTTGTTCCATGAAGATTAAGCACTACTGGATTAACCGTCATTTGATGAGTCCCATCAGTAAATGTATAATTGCCATTGTCTGTTCCTCCCAGGGATAGACTGCTTACATTTATTTCTCTGGTACCTGCGGCCGCGTTTACAAGTGTAGCTGTCCCAGACACAGATACAGTATCTCCACTAATTGTATTACCAATACTTAGTCCGGACTCATCAACCCCGGTTGTTCCATCATAGGTTTTTGTCCCAGAAATATTTACAGCTCTTTTTGTAATATTAACAGACACGTTACCAGCCGAACTTATAGTGCTCAAATTGTAATTTCCTGCATCAGCCCCTGATAAAGATAAACCAGATACATTGACCGAGTAAGCCCCTACATCGGCATTTGAAATGCTACCAGTGCCTGTAACACTGACGCTGGCTGATAGATCATTCGGATCAACAAATGTAAGGATGCTTCCGCTTATCGTTAAAAGACCGTCATAGACTCTTGCACCTGTAACAAATGCACTAGTTGCTGTTAAGTCTACAAGATGCGTTCCACCAGTTAGTGTATAATTGCTTGATAACCCACCAGATCCATTTGATAAGCTAAATGAAGAAATGTCACTTATGCTAATGTCATTTCCAGCGTTAGACTGTGCCGCAACTCCAGAACCACTTAGAGTAAGATTTTCTCCACTGACTAAATTTGTTAAGGTTGAAACAGAGCTGAGAATTGTTGTTGATCCATTTACAGGCCTTGAAGCCTCAATACTTAGGACTCTTGGATTAATATCAAATGTAATATTCCCATTAATAATATAGTTCGAGGCAGCACCAATCCCATCTGCAAGTGCAAGTGAACCCGTCGTAACAACCAATCCACTGCCCACATTCGCGCTTGATGTTGAGCCTTGACCTGACATCGATAAAGTTTCAGAGCCCACAGTGCCAGAGATCGACGTTATTTCACTCGCAAGAACGTCACTATCTCCGTCATAAAATTTTGTACCAGATACAGTAACTGGTTTTTGAGTAATCTCATATGTGGCGCCCGAAAGAAAATAATTTGCAGCAAGATGTGACCCGCTGTCTTGTAAAGCAATAGATCCTAATGAAACAGCTTGATCTCCAATACCGGCAACAAGCCTGTTTACAGTGCCACTACCTGTCACGCCCAAGCTCTCCCCACTTACCAATGTTGTGAACTCGTCTAGATCGGAACCATCTACTGTATTCGTTCCATTATAAAAACGATCCCCACTTAATGTTATGGATCGTCTAGCGACTATTCCATTTGTATTTGATTGTGCCCCAGATGCTACCTGATATCCGTAAACAGTTGTTTCACCAGTTCCACTAATCCCTGTTGTTAATGAACTAGTTGCTGAAAAAGCACTATTAGCCGTTACAGTTTTTGACGAACCTGCATTTTTATTATCAAACGTTGCATTTGGTGAATCAAGTGTGACAGTATCGTTATGGTAGGTGTTAATTGAACTGTAAACAAGTCCAGTAGCTGTTGTTATTGCCGTTGTTCCATCATACCCTTTAGTAGCAGTTGAAATTGTTTTTGTTAAGTCTCTGTTATAGGAAAACAAATACCCATTTCCAGATGCTGGCGTTGGAGTGTGTGACCCATAAGTCTTACCGAACTCTTTAAAATCTGCATTTTGTCTGTTATTTTCCTGAACTAGGTGATTCTCAT
>CACBWF010000038.1 GCA_902542925.1 uncultured Alphaproteobacteria bacterium | reverse complement strand
GTTATACAATTTTCAAACAGCATCAGCCCATTGTGATATACCTTGTAAGATATATGATCCAATGCATGCTCAAATTTCTGTTTTAACGATGATTAGAATCTGCGATCTAATTAAGGAACTTGAAGATAAAGATAGCAACAGTGTAAATGATAAAGCTCAATTTTCGAGACTAATTTCACAAAAAGAAGAACATGGTATTAAGGTAAAAGACGAGATTCGAGTAATTTGGGGTGACTATATTAAAGAGCCACAACTAGAAAAATTCCCAGAGTTACATAAACTAACTCATGACATAATGTTAAATACTTCTAAAGCGAAGCAAGAAGTAAATAAAGAAATCACAGTTGACTTACTGAAAAAAGTTAATAGATTTGCAGAAATATTTTGGGCTTCCAAAGATGTTAAAACTTATAAAGCAATATGTCCATATCCTCCTGCTCAAGAAATAATATATCCTGATCTAAAAGAATAAGTTGTTTGGTTTGAAAGTATTTAGGGTTGAAGGCAATAGTATGGAAGAGTGTATTCCAGATAAAAGTTTTGTCTTCTTATGCCCGTTCTTTTCTTTTAATAAAAAATCTATCTATCTTTTTAGACACAATATATACGGAATAATAATAAAAAAGCTAAGTTATGAAGATTTTAATGGTGATCTTTGGTTTGAGGGTGAAAATTATACTAGCATTTCATCAATTAAAATTGGAGCAGTTAAAAAAAAACAAGTGATTGGAAAAGCATTTTTAAATATTTCTAAACTAGGTGTAAAGTGGTTATGATATTGTTATCAGCTATTTTTCAAAGTTTTATAACCTAATAAAGCAATCAATGGACTTGCTATAAAAATTGAAGAATACGTGCCAATTAAAACACCCCATATAAGTGATAAAATAAAACCCTCAATAACCTCACCACCCAGTACAAAAAGTGCAATCAATGCAATCAAAGTGGTTACTGATGTCATAATTGTTCTAGATAATGTTTCATTTATAGATTTGTTTAAAATTTTATCGAAATTTATTTCCTCTACTTTTTTGATATTTTCTCTAATTCTATCAAAAACAACAACCGTGTCATTAATTGAATAACCAGCAATTGTCAAAATTGCTGCAATAGAAGATAAATTAAATTCAATTTGTGTAATTGAATAAAAACCAATTGTTGAAATTACATCATGAAATAGAGCAATTACTGCACCCAAACCAAATTGCCAACCAGAAAAACGAAACCAAATATATATGAACATTGAAATCAATGAGAATATTACAGCCTTAATACCTAAAACTTTTAATTCAGCACCAACCTTCGGACCTACAAACTCAATTCTTCTATAGTCAACATCTGCTGGTAATATACTTTTTACGGAATTAATTACAGACATTTGGTCATCTTTATTAGAGTTTTTTTTTTTTCTATTTTAATAAGTATATTATCTGGAGATCCAAATTCTTGTATTTCAAAATTTCCAATTGGTAGTTTCTCTAAATCTGCTCTTATGAGATTTAAATCTTGTGCATTAGAAAACTTTGCATCAATCATTATTCCACCCACAAAATCAATTCCAAAGTTTAAATTTTTATAAAAAACACAGAAAAAAGATGACAAAATTAAAATAAACGAAAATACAAATGCTTTTTTTCTATGAGAAAAAAATTCAAAATCAAATTTTGATTTAAATTTTATTAATGTAGGTATCATATTATAATTTTTTCAGGTTTAAATTTTTTCATCCATAAAATTACGACTAGTTTAGTAAGCATTAGAGCTGTAAACATAGAAGATACAATACCAATAGATAAGGTAACTGCGAAACCTTTAATAGGTCCTGTACCAAAATTAAAAAGTAATATGGCTGCAATTAGTGTTGTAATATTTGCATCTAATATTGTTTTTAATGCTTGTTTATATCCAAGATCTATTGAATTTATAGGAGACCTACCGGATAAAAGTTCTTCCCTGATCCTTTCAAAAACTAATACATTTGCATCCACTGCCATTCCAACAGTAAGAACTATACCAGCTATACCAGGCATGGTAAGTGTACCTTCTATTAAACTTAAAATTGATACGATAATTAACAAATTAAAAATTATCGCTAAATCTGCAAATATTCCAAATAAGCCATATTTTAAAATCATAAAAATGATTACAGCAAAGAATCCAACTATAAGTGCCTTTTTACCTGCTTTTATTGAATCAGCTCCCAAACTCGGTCCAACTGATCTTTCTTCAATTATCTTTATTGGTGCGGGCAAAGAACCTGCCCTAAGGAGCACTGCTAAATCATTAGCAGATTCAGGTGTAAAATTTCCAGTTATGTTTCCTTGCCCTCCTGTAATTGGTTCTCTAATTTGTGGTGCACTTATAACTTTGTTATCAAGGATTATTGCAAGTCTTTTAAACTTATTTTCTGTTGTTATTTTTCCGAATTTTTTTGCTCCTTTTCTATCAAGTTCAAAAGCAACTACATATTTTCCTGATTGTGGATCAACTGTTGCTGAAGCATTAGTAAGCCTCTCACCAGACATGAGAACTCTTTTTTTTATTATAAACTCTTTTTCATAAGCCGCAGGATTTGCATTTTCTAATTTGAAAGTACCTGGTGGAAGTTTTCCTCTTTGTCTAGCTAGCTCAACTGTTGTAGGATCAACAAGATGCAAATTTAACTTTGCGGTTTTTCCAATTAGTGACTTAATTCTGTCTGGGTCTTTAACTCCAGGTAATTGAACTACAATTCTATCTTCACCTTGTTTTTGTATATTAGGTTCTCTAGTTCCAGATTCGTCTACTCTTTTTCTTATAACCTCAACTGACTGATCAACAGCCTGGTCAGATAAATATTTTACTTGTTCATCAGTAAATAAAATATCAAATTTTAAATTATTTTCTGAAGTGACAATAAAATTTCTTCCCAATTTTTCTCTTAATTTACTTCTTGCAATTTCAAAATCTTCGACGTTTCTGATACTGACAGTTGCCCCCTTTCCTTTTGACCCTAATTGATGGTATTTAATTTTTTCATTTCTAAGTATAGACCTAACCTCATCAACTAAATTTTCTGATTTTTCCTTCAATACATCAATTATTCCTACTTCTAAGAGCAGATGAGAACCACCCTGTAGATCTAACCCTAAGTTAAACTGTTTTTTTGGTAGAAAATTTGGTAAAGCTGTAATCTCACTCTTTCCATAGAAATTTGGTGTTACAAAAAAAATACTCAATGCACAAATACTCATTACAAAAAAAAGTTTCCACTTAGAATAATTAAGCATGATTATTTCTTCTTTATTACATCTGCAACTGTAGAGCGCAGAATCTTTACACTTACGTTTGGAGCAAACTCAACGGTTAATTCGGTTTCATCAGCTTTGGTCACCTTACAAATAACTCCACCACTAGTAAGTATTTGGTCACCTCGTTTGATTGAATCCAGTAAAGCTTTATGTTCTTTGGCTTTTTTTTGTTGTGGTCTTATTAACAAAAAGTAGAAAATAATGAAAATTAAAATCAAAGGCATAAAAGATGCTAAAAGTGAGGGTTGCTGAGCACCAGATGCCTGAGCATAAACAAAGTTAAACATAATAAAATTCCTTTTGTTTTAATTATTTACAAGTAAAATGAAAAAAGTTCAACTTAAATTACTTATATACAAG
>CACBWF010000037.1 GCA_902542925.1 uncultured Alphaproteobacteria bacterium | reverse complement strand
AGAACTTCCAAAGTCAATAAAGATTTTTAAAGACAATACTGCAAGCTCAGTTCCAGTTGGACAATTTTACAGAGGAATTTACCATACCTTGATAATGGCACCTACCTCAAGTAACACTGTTGCAAAATGTGTTTATGGCATATCAGACAATCTTGCCACAAATGTCTTTGCTCAATCTGGGAAATGTAGGGTGGAATGTATTTATTTTCCTTGTGATACTGCTCCTGAACTAGTTACACGTTCACCGAAAGGTTTTGTAGATGTTTACCCAAGAAAAGTAGATCTTCAAAATGTTGAAAAGTTAAAAAAATTTGAAAAAACTACTGTTGTTTTATCAATAAAAGAATTAGAAGAACATATTGAAAAAAGAAAAATATGGCTGAAAAAATACTTTTTCTAACTGGTAAATTAGCGGAAAGACAACTTAAAAGAATTCTTAAAGCTATGAAACCTGACTTTAGTTACAAAATCAATCAAATTGGCGTAAGTGTAGCTGCCCTGATGTCAGAAAACATTATAATGCGAAGGGTCAAAGTTGATGAAACTTTTAATAAAATTATTATTCCGGGTAAGTTTAGAGGTGATCTAAAAAAATTGTCCAACTATTTCCAGATTCCAGTTGAAAGAGGCCCTGAAGATCTAACCAGTTTACCTGATTATTTTGGTATGGATAATAATGAAACTCAGCTTAATGAATCAGATTGTCTTATATTTGCTGAAATTGTAGATGCTACAACCTTGACTGTAAATGAAATACTTACGAGAGCTGAAGAGTACAGAAATGATGGTGCTGATGTTATAGATATTGGTTGTATGCCAGATACAGAATTTAGCAACCTGGAAGAAGTAATATACAAATTGAAAAAATCTGGTCATAAAGTATCTGTTGATTCCGCTAACTATGAGGAATTACTTAGAGGTGGAAAATGTGGAGCAGATTATCTGTTAAGCATTAGTGAAAAAAATTATGACATATTAGATTCTGTTGATTCAATTCCAGTTTTAATTCCATCCCAACCTGGAGATTTGAAATCACTGGAAAGAATAATTAGAAAAACTCAATCAATGAATCGAGATTTCTTGGCTGATCCAATTTTAGATCCAATACATTATGGGTTTGTGGATTCTATAGTCCGTTATAAAAAGCTTCGATCAATGTTTCCAGATATAAAAATACTGATGGGTATCGGAAATTTAACTGAACTAACTGATTGTGACTCCGTTGGTGTGAACACAGTTTTAATGGGCTTAGTTTCTGAATTATCTGTATCTGCAGTTTTAGTAGTTCAAGTTAGTAACCATTGTAAAAATTCAATCAAAGAAACTGATCAAGCGAGAAAACTAATGTATTTTGCAAAAAAAAATCAGAGACTCCCGGTAGGCATTGATGAGAGCTTAATGTGCTTGTCTAATAGAAGACTTTTTAGACAGACAAAAGATGAAATAGATCATTTTAAATTAAATGTTAAAGACAGAAACTACAGAATAATGCTTACAGACAAAAAGATAAATATTTTCAATAAGGATGTGCACTTAAAAGGAACAGACCCATACGATTTTTATAATAAATTGGATGTTGATAATGATTCTAGCCATTCCTTTTACCTAGGTGTTGAATTAGCTAGAGCACAAATAGCTTTACAATTATATAAAAACTATAACCAGGATAATGAATTAAATTGGGGCACATCTCTAAAAAAAGATAAAGTTGATCTTCTTAAAAGGCCAAAATTAAAATCAACGCAGGGAAAAAAAAATGATAATTGAAACAATCATTTCTACGATGTCGAAAGAAAAAAAACCTCAAACATCTCCATTTGGTATAAAAAAAAAAAACAAATTAGTTTTGATCTCACCATATCTACCATCCACGACACATACAAATATGTTAGAAAATAAATTTGCATCAATTAGTTATACAGATAATGCTAGCATATTTGTGGAATGTATAATAAAAAACCAAAATTTTCTGATGAAAAAATGTACTTCAATAGAGGCTTATTATGTAAAGGATTCTCTTAGACATGATGAAGTAAAAGTTATCAATTATATAAAGGATGATGAGCGTCCCACTTTTGAATGTGAGATAATTCATTCTGAAAACCATGGGTCATTCTTAGGAATTAATAGAGCACGAAATGCTCTTATTGAAGCTTGTATATTGGCTACAAGAATTAATCTCTTACCGCAAAAAAAAATACTTTCTGAGTTAGAATACCTAGAAAATGCAATTTTAAAGACTTCTGGAAAGATTGAGCAAGTGTCTTGGAATAAATTAAAAAAATTTATAGATAAAAAAATAAAAAAAAATGAATTCAATAATTAAACCTAAAATTTTATTAAGTGTTAAAGATATTCATGAAATTAGTAAAGTGATTAACTATGCGGATATCATAGATTTGAAAAACCCTAATGATGGTCCAATTGGTTCATGGACTATAAACAATATCAAAGAGGTTGTCAGAGAGTATAATAATATAATTTTGAGTGCAACTTTAGGTAACTTAAAAGATTTGTCAGAGGTAAAAAAAAAGTTAAATGTATTTGATTCTCTTGGTTTGAATTTTATTAAGATTGGTTGCTTTTGTAAATCAATTAAAGATCTAAATAAATTCTTAAATTTCTTTAAAAACACTAAAACATCAGCAACTATTGTATTGGTATTTTTTGCAGAAAACTATGAAATCATCAACAATTTGAATAATTACTTTGAAACCTTTCAAAATTATAATATTAAGAATATAATGATCGATACAAAAAACAAGTCCTCCAGGGGATTGTTTGAAAATCTAACTCTGAATAAGTTGCAAAAAATTCTATTAAAATCTCACAAATTTGATATCAGCATAGGGTTAGCTGGTAAGCTTCAATTATGTAATCTTATTAATTTACTTTTTTTAAACCCAAATGTTATTGGATTTAGGGGGGCAATTTGCAAAACTAAAGATAGAAATTCAGATATATGTTTTCAAAAAGTGAAGAATTTATCTCAATCAATAAATTTTGAAATTAGTAAAGCACAAGAAACTGCTGGAGCATGCATTGAGGCATGATATTTTTCTTTCTCTCCTCCTATTAAATAATCAGAAAATTTTTTGATTTTGTATCCAAGTTTAATTGCGTGGTTTTCTATAATATTTTGTCCTATACCGCATGGAACAATAGGAGTACAAGATTTAATATTATTCTGCTTGATTAATTTTTTTGTACAGTGAAAAATCTGATTTTTTTGAATTTCTAAAAGTGTATCAATAAGTTCGTTAATTAGAGGATTATTTTTTTCAAAATCAAATCCAAAATTTCTAGAAATTCTTTTTAAACTATTTAATTTTGATTTACTTCTGTTATCTGCAGAGTCAAAAAGATCTAAATCTTTGTTTAGTAATTTGTTCACTCTATAAAGATCAGCAGTTGTAGAAAATAATTCTGGAATCAAATTATATACATTATTGTTAACAACAATTTTTCTTGCTATAGCAAATAAAGGAGTTCTAGTAAAGCCAGTGTAGATAAGTTCAAAATTATTAATTCTATCAAAATCAGAAAAATACCTATTAACAATCTTTTGATTTTTGATGATTATTATGTCAGTAGTAGTAGATCCAAAATCAATTACCACAGCTTCATTTATTTTATCCTCTAGATACTTCCCTGTTGCTAGCCAGTTCATTGAACAAATATCATAAAAATTTATTCTTTTTTCAAAGTTTTGTTTTTTTAATGAAAAAAAATAAAACTTTATTCCCAATCCCTTGCACAGTTTATATATTTGCTTTGCACCATATGTTCTGTTTACAAAACAATCAGATAATTCTGCTGTAATCGTAATACCAAAAGTTGCTTTGCTGGAGTCTAAATATTTTAAAAGTTTGTGAAGAGTTTTTTTTAGCAAAAAAAAATCTTTCCAAATTGGGCATTTTTCATAAAATATTAGATTAATTTTTTTATATTGATCTATTCCAACTGCTTTTACATGAGCTCCCCCAATATCCAACCCAACATAAACACTTTGTGATCTCATTTCAAAATTTAATTTTTACGGGTTTTTTAAGTGGT
>CACBWF010000036.1 GCA_902542925.1 uncultured Alphaproteobacteria bacterium | reverse complement strand
TGGTAGTATAGGAAAAAAATTGTCACAAAAATTTAATGAAAATCACTGGAAAGAACTAGCTGAGAAAGAACTTAAAGATAGAAAACTTAATGATTTAGGTTTTGATACTCCTGAAGGAATCAGGATCAAAGCTCTATATACAGATAAAGACATCTTAAATCTAAATCATAAAATAGGTTTTCCAGGTCTTCCCCCATTTACAAGAGGACCAAGGGCAACCATGTATGCAAATAGGCCTTGGACAATAAGACAATATGCAGGATTTTCAACAGCAGAGGAATCAAACGCGTTTTATAAAGAAGGGCTAAAAAATGGAGTAATGGGATTATCTGTTGCGTTTGATTTAGCAACACATAGAGGATATGATTCTGACCATCCAAGAGTGTTAGCTGATGTTGGAAATGCGGGTGTAGCAATAGATTCAGTAGAAGATATGAAAGTACTTTTTGATGGAATTCCATTAAAAAAAATGAGTGTATCAATGACAATGAATGGTGCTGTGTTACCAATTCTTTCATGTTACATTGCAGCTGGAATCGAACAAGGTTGTTCAACAGATGAGCTAACTGGAACAATTCAAAATGATATTCTTAAAGAATTTATGGTCAGAAATACATTTATTTTCCCCCCCAAACCTAGTATGAGAATTGTTGCTGATATAATCGAATATACCTCAAAAAAAATGCCAAAGTTTAATTCAATTTCAATAAGTGGTTATCACATGCAAGAGGCTGGTGCTAATCAAGTACAGGAATTAGCATATACACTTGCTGACGGACTTGAATATGTCAAAATAGCATTGGAAAGAGGCCTAAAAATAGACGACTTTGCGCCAAGACTTTCTTTTTTTTGGTCAATTGGTATGAATTTCTTCATGGAAATTGCGAAGATGCGAGCTGCTAGATTTATGTGGTCAGAAATTATTAAAAAGTTTAATCCTCAAAACCCTAAAAGTATGGCACTTAGAACCCACTGTCAAACATCAGGTGTTTCTTTAACTGAACAGGATGCATATAATAATATAATTAGAACAACCACAGAGGCGATGGCCGCTGTTTTTGGTGGAACACAGTCCCTGCATACAAACAGTTTTGATGAAGCTTTGGCATTACCAACGACTTTTTCAGCAAGAATTGCTAGAAATACACAATTAATTCTAGCTGAAGAAACAGGAATTACTAAAGTAGTTGATCCATTAGCTGGCTCCTATTTTGTTGAAAGTCTAACATCTCAAATGATAGAACAAGCCAAAAAGCTATTAAAAGAGGTTGAAGAAGCAGGTGGTATGGTCAAAGCTATTGAAAAAGGTATACCAAAGATGCGGATAGAGGAAAGTGCTGCAAAAAGACAGGCAAAGGTTGATTCTGGTGAAGAAACTATTGTAGGAGTTAACAAATACAAACCTAATCAGGAGCAAGATATAAATATTTTGTCTGTAGATAATGATCAAGCCAGAAGAGATCAAATTAAAAGATTAGAAGAAATAAAAAAAAGAAGAAATAATGAAAATGTAAAAATGTTATTATCTAAACTAAGAGATGCGGCAAAACATAAAAATTCCAATTTACTTGAAATTTCAGTAGAGGCAGCACTTGCAAGATGCACTGTTGGTGAAATGACTTCTGCTTTAGAAGAGATTTATGGAAGGCACACATTAAATTCAAAAACCATAGCCGGGGTATATGCAAATTCAAGCAGAAATAATGACGCTTTTAAAAATGTTCAAAACGAAATTGAAAAGTTTTCAAAAAAAAATGGCAGAAGACCAAGAATGCTAGTTGTGAAGATGGGGCAAGATGGGCATGACAGAGGTGCTAAGCTTATTGCTACAGCTTTTGCAGATCTTGGTTTTGATGTAGATATTGGTCCACTCTTCCAAACTCCAAATGAAGCAGCGAAACAAGCAATAGAAAATGATGTTCACATTATTGGAGTTTCATCTTTAGCAGCAGGACATAAAACTCTGCTTCCAATTTTAATGGAGGAACTTAAAAAAAATAATGCTAACTCAATTAAAGTTATTTGTGGTGGAGTTATACCACCAGATGATTATGATTTTTTAAAAAAATTAGGCGTTAGTGAAGTTTTTGGACCAGGTACGAACATTCCTAAAGCTGCTATTGAAATTGTAAGATTAATTTGATAAATTTAACCATAATGGTTAAATTATGAAATTAAAAGAGTATTTAAAAGTATATAATCTCACATCAAAAGAGTTTGCTAAAAAATTGGGGATCAGTGTTGTAACCATTTCACGGTATATGAGTGGAGAAAGATTTCCAAGCAAAGATATACTAAAAAAAATATCTAAAAATACAGAGGAGGTTGTTACTGCCGATGACTTTAAAAATTTAGATAGAGAAAAAGTTCTTGATGTTGAAGATATAAATGAAATAGAGAAACTGGCTCAACAAATAAAAAATGGTTCAAGAAGAGATCTTGCAAAAGCAATAACCATGGTGGAGTCATTTTTGTATGAAGATAAACAAAAAACTGAAGAATTAATTTCAAGATTTAAAGAAAAAAAAAATTCACTTAGGATTGGGATTACCGGAGTTCCAGGAGTTGGTAAATCTACATTTATTGAAGCTTTAGGACTTTATTTAATTCATCTAGGTATGAAGGTGGCTGTAATTGCAGTTGATCCTTCTTCTCAGGTTTCGGGAGGGTCAATCATGGGAGATAAAACCAGAATGGAAAAACTATCAATTAATGAAAATGCTTTTGTAAGACCAAGCCCAAATAGTGGCCATTTAGGTGGTGTGTCAAGAAAAACTAGAGAATCTATTATGTGTTTTGAGTATGCAGACTATGATGTAATTTTTGTAGAAACAATGGGTGTGGGACAGGCAGAGACATCTGTATATAACATGGTAGATATTTTTTTGGTTTTATTATTACCATCTGGCGGCGATGATTTACAAGGAATTAAAAAAGGAATTATTGAGCTAGCAGATCTTTTAATAATTAACAAATCTGACACAATGCTCAAGGAAGCTGCTGAAAATACATTAATAGATTATAGAAATGCTCTTTCAATAATCCAATCAGTTAGGGAGGATGTGGATCCATGTGTACTTAAATGTTCAGCTTTAAACAAAGAAGGTATAAAAGAAATATGGCATCAAATAAAAATTTTTGAAAGAAAAAGGAAAAAAACTAAATCTTTTCAAAACAATAGAATTTCTCAAAATAACAATTGGCTGTGGGAACTATTATATCAAAATGTAAATGATTATATTGAAAATGAAATTAAGGATAAAAAACTATCTATTGAAATAAAAAAAAAAATGAATGTGAAAAAATTAAATGTAGTTAAAGCTGCAAACTTACTATTGACTTCTTTTATTAAAAAAATATGATGCATTAAGTAATTTCTATTAAGGTTAGCTTTATGTCTAAAAAGTGTAGTATAACAAAAAAAAAACCTATGTTCGGGAACAATGTTAGTAAGGCGATTAATAAAACAAAACGCAAATTTCTTCCCAACTTACAGAATATCTCCTTTTACTCTGAAAAACTAGACAAATCTATAAAACTTAAAGTTACAGCTCGTGGTATTAAATCTGTGGAGCACAATGGTGGAATAGATAACTACATATTAAATTTAAAAAGCAAAGATCACACCAAGCAAACTCTAGATTTGAAAAAACTATTAGTTTCCAAATAGTATTTAATTTTTTGAAAAAATTCCAGTTAGTTTCTGAAGCATTACTTCGGCAAGCTTATTAGCATCATCTATTGTAATTGCTCTACTGTAATATTTTGAAACATCATGTCCAATACCAATAGCTAGAAGGTCTATTACATTTTTTTTTTCAATTTTTAAAATTACTTCTTTTAAGTGTTCTTCTAATATATTTGATTCATTAGCTGATAGAGTTGAGTCATCCACCGGGGCACCATCAGATATCACAATTAAAATTTTTTTTCTCTCCGATTTTAGCATTAATCTTTTTTCTGCCCACAATAATGCTTCTCCATCAATATTCTCCTTTAATAAACCTTCTTTAAGAACTAAACCTAAGTTTTTACTACTGGTTTTCCATCTTTTTTCAGAGTCCTTATAAATTATGTGTAAAAGATCATTTAATCTTCCAGGATTTGAGATTTCCGATTTATCTTTCCAATATTTTCTAGACTCACCGCCTTTCCACTCCCGAGTAGTAAAACCTAAAATTTCGATTTTCACACCACATTTTTCTAATGTTTTTGCAAGAACTTCAACTGCGTTTACTGCTGTAATAATTGGTCTACCTCTCATTGAA
>CACBWF010000035.1 GCA_902542925.1 uncultured Alphaproteobacteria bacterium | reverse complement strand
CGAATGTTGGGGTACATGTATCAAATGGAAAAGTTTTATTAGTTGGCATTTTGGACTCATCGTTCGAAAGACTTGAAATTATTAAATTTGCCTGGTCCGTACCAGATGTAATTGAAGTTTTTAATGAAATCAGAATTGAACAAGAATACACTATTTTAGAAAGATCCAATGATTTATTTTTAGAAGCAAAAATTAGATCAAAATTATTGTTAGACTCATTGGTCCTAACAAATAATTACTCTTTACAAGTTTTAAAAAAAGATCTATTTATAATTGGAATATCTAGGAGTATTGAAGAGAAAAATAGATTGCATAAGGTTCTTAGAGAAGTTAATGAGATTAATAAAATTGTCAATTTTGTAGTCTTAAAAAATCAAAGCTTGATAAGTAAATGACAAAAAACAGTTTGTCTGTGCTGGTACAGATGGATCCATTAGAAAATATAAATTTTAATTCAGATTCAACTATTTCAATTATTGAAGAGGGTTTAAAAAGAGGTCACAATATTTTTTTTTGTAGACCTCAAGATATTTTCATTTCATCACAAAGAAAAAAAATAAGGTGTAAAAAATTTAAATTTAAAGATAATAGTGTAAAAATTTCAAATAAATTCTCCGAGTATGAATATTCATATTTTAAAGTTATTTTTTTACGTCAAGACCCCCCTTTTGATATTAATTATGTTACAAATCTGCACCTTCACATGGTTCAAAGTGAATTAAGCAGTTCTGACAATATCTTTTTTATTAATAGCCCTCTAGGGATTTTAAAATTTAGTGAAAAGCTTTACGCTTTAGAATACCCGGAAATTACTCCAAAGACGGATATTTTAAATGAGCTTGAAGACATCAAAAAATTTATTAGAAAAAATAAAAAAATCGTCATTAAACCATTATATGACAAAGGCGGATCTGGCGTGACCTTAATTGAAAAGTTAGATAAAAATTCAGTTGAACGTATCGCAGCGCTTACGAAAAATTTCACTCAAAAAATAGTTGTTCAAAAGTTTATCAGTAAAGTTTCAAGAGGAGATAAAAGAGTTCTACTTATTGATGGCAAACCTGTCGGCGCCATTAACAGAGTTCCTTCTCCAGGAAGTTTTAAAGCTAATTTGCACTTAGGCGCTCAAGCAAAAAAAACCAAATTATCTAAAACAGAACTTAGCATTTGTAAACAAATTTCTCCATCATTAAAAAGAAATGGGTTGTTCTTTGTTGGCATTGATATAATAGACAACAAACTTAGTGAAATAAACGTTACTTCGCCAACTGGTATCAACCAAATCAATCATATAGATAAAGTCTCGATTCAAAAAACTTTATGGCAGCAAATTGAAAAGAAAACACAATTCAAGGCAAAATCTTAGTCATTTTTTTTTTCCCAAGTATGTGTATGTGGAAATGAGGCACTTCCTGTCCTCCGTCATCTCCTATGTTACTAATAATTCTGTACCCATTTTCTAATTCCAATTTTTCAGAAATCTTTCCTATACTCCTAAACATTTCTAATATTATTTTGTCACCTGCGTTTAATGAAAAATCTTGTAAACTACAGTAATTTTCCTTGGGAATAATAAGGACATGAACAGGAGCTTGAGGATTAATGTCTTCAAAAGCCAGAATAAAATCATTCTCAAATACAGTTTTACAAGGAATCTCACCCCTTAAAATTTTCGAAAAAATATTTCTTTTGTCGTAAGTTTTTATGTTAATCACTTTTTTCTTTCATTCTATTATTAAGTACTTGTAAAACACAATCAAAGTCAACTTTTGAAAACTCAAGCAATACAAAAAGATGGTAAATTAGATCTGCGGTTTCTTCAGATAAATCTTCTTTGTTTTGTGATAAAAACGCCGTAACTGTCTCAAAAGCTTCTTCACCTAGCTTATTAGCAATTTTTTGTTTCCCCTTTTTAAAAAGGCTTGCGGTATAAGAACTATTTGGGTCCTGATTTTTTTTAGTCTTAATTATATTTTCTAATTTTTCTAAAACTTCTAAATTATTGTTCATAATCCATTCTCACGTCTATACCTTTTGAATATAAATGTTTTTTTGCTTCAGTTATAGAAAATTCTCCAAAATGAAAAATTGACGCCGCTAAAACTGCGCTCGCATTTCCTAAGATTATACCATCTGCTAAGTGTTCTAATGTCCCAACACCCCCTGACGCAATAACAGGAATACTAACCGAAGATGAGATTTTTTTTGTAAGACCAATATCGAAACCTTTTTTTGTTCCGTCTTTGTCCATTGAAGTTAAAAGTATTTCACCAGCACCTCTTTCCTCTGCCTCCATAGCCCAGATCACTGCGTCAATTCCTGTATCTTTCCTTCCTCCGTGTGTATATACATTCCATTTGTCCTTTTCCGAAGTATTTTTTTTTGCATCAATTGCAACAACTATGCATTGATTCCCAAAAATTCTTGACCCTTCATTTATTAACTTTGGATTTAAGACTGCTGAACTATTTATAGATACTTTGTCGGCCCCTATCCTCAAAAATTTATCAATATCATTCACTGTTCTTATTCCCCCACCAACTGTTAGAGGAACAAAACACTTTGAAGCTGTAGTCTCTATAACACTTAACATAGATTCTCTATTATCTGAAGTCGCGGTTATATCCAAAAATGTAATTTCATCTGCACCAGAATTGCTATAAAAAAGTGCTTGTTCTGTTGGATCTCCCGCATCTCGTAGATTTAGAAAATTTATACCTTTTACAACTCGTCCATCTTTAACGTCAAGGCATGGTATTATCCTTTTTTTTAACATGTTTTAGATACCCAGAATTTGTAATGCATCTGAAACGCTAAACTCTTTTTCATACAGTGCTTTACCACAAATTATACCATTTAAATTTGCTTTTTTCAGATTTTTAATAACTTTTAAATCATTTAGATTTGCCACGCCTCCAGAAGCTATTACCTGTATATTTGTTGAATTTAGAATATTTTTTAATTTCTTTATGTTAGGGCCTATCATTCGACCATCTCTTGAAATATCAGTAAAAATAATATGAGATACACCAGCGTCTTCAAATTTGTTAATCAAATCTATATCACTTATATTTTCTGATTTTGTCCATCCTTCAATTGAAACTTTATTGTATTTAGAGTCTATTCCTAAGGCTATTTTTTCTGGAAATTCTTTACAGGCATCTATGACAAAGTCTGGGTTTTGTACTGCTACAGTTCCTAATACAACTCTCTTTACACCGTTTGATATTAACTTACTAATTGTTTCCAGTGATCTTATACCTCCTCCGACCTGAAGATTACACTTTGTGATATTGGCCAACTCAACGATTTTTTTTTGATTTTTTTGATTTCCAGAAAACGCACCGTCTAAATCTACTACGTGGACCCAATTTGCACCTTCTTTTTCATAATTTTTAATTTGATCTAAGGGCTCAACATCGTAAATTTTTTTATGCTCTAACATACCCTGAGATAGTCTTACACATTTACCATTGATAATATCAATTGCGGGGTAAAAAATCATTCAGGGTTCCATGATAGAAATGATTTTAGAAAGTTTAGACCAAAAGTATGGCTTTTTTCTGGATGGAATTGAGTTCCAAGAATATTTTCTTTTGCAACCATTGCAGATATTTCTTCGCTATAATCAGTAGATAAAATTACATGTTTTTTATCCTCGGGTTTACAAGAATAACTGTGAACAAAATATGCATTTGGCTGCATTTTGTTGAAGGTAAGACCGTTTTTTTCAAGTGTATTCAAAAAAGGGTGAGTATTTTTTAAAAATAAGTTGTTCCACCCAATGTGGGGTATTTTATAATTATGGTGTTTAGGATTAATTTTTGTCACTTTACCTGGGATAAGCCCCAAACCATTTGTTTTTCCGTCTTCATATCCCTCGGAAAAAAGCATTTGCATACCTACGCAAATACCTAAAAACGGTTTGCCTTTCGAAGAAATATTGTCATATATAGTCTCAAATAAAATTCCCTTGTTTTTTAGGCCGTTTACGCATGATTTAAAGGAACCTACTCCTGGGAGTATCAGGTGTGTTGAATTGTCTATAGTTTTTTTGTTACTCGTGACTCTAATTTTTGAGCTACTATGCTTGTTGTCACAACATAGTTTTACACTGTTATATACAGATTTTAGGTTTCCTGAGCCATAATCTACTATTGAAATATCTGTCATTTACTAATTTCTGAAAGTCTTGTAATCAACGCAGTGAATTTACTTTCTGAATTTAAAACTTGGACTGGTTTATAATTTTTACTTTTGATTAAAAAATTTATGAAAATTACATTGCCAAAAATGCCCCAATAAAAAGAGTTTAAAAGCATCATAATTACAAATGCCTCAAAACCTAGAACACCAAAAAATGTTAGACATAGTGATGTTATAA
>CACBWF010000034.1 GCA_902542925.1 uncultured Alphaproteobacteria bacterium | reverse complement strand
GGCATTCAAGTGAAATAGCTTTAGCTAAATTTCAAGCTAGAAATCAAAATGCTAAATCCCATAAAATCATAAAGATTGACTTTTTTGGGGGTTCTGCGCTTACTGATGATATTCCTGTACCAAAAAATAAAAACTTTAAAAATATTCCAGATTCTATTCCAAAAACATATGTTCCAGGTAGAAATCTTATTTTCTTATCTTATGCAATTGGTTTCGCGGAATATTTGGAATCTAGTTCAATTTTCATTGGTGTAAATGCAATAGATTATTCAGGTTATCCAGATTGTCGGCCAGATTTTATAAAATCTTTTGAGAAAACATCTAATTTAGCAACAAAAAAAGGAATTGAAGGAAAAAAAATTAAAATCCACACACCACTAATAAATGTTTCTAAAAAAGATATTATTCTATTGGGTAAAAAAAATAATGTTAATTTTAAAAAAACATTAAGTTGCTATAATCCGATAGGAATAACTTCTTGTGGTGAATGTGATGCTTGCTTAATAAGAACAAAAGGATTTTCAGAAGCAAATATAAAAGATCCACTAACTTACATGAAATAAAATTAGATGTTGTATGTAAAAGAAATATTTAAATCTATTCAAGGTGAAGGTTTTTACACTGGAAAAAATGCTGTATTTGTTCGATTCACTGGTTGTAATTTATGGAATGGCAAAAATAGAGATAGATTAAACGCCCAATGTAGTTTTTGTGATACTGATTTTGTTGGAACAGATGGAATTAATGGAGGTATATTTGATGAAAAAAGTCTCGTAGAAAAAATTAATTTAGTTTGGAATAAAACCTTTTCGGATAACAAAAAATATGTCATTTTAACTGGAGGTGAACCAATGCTCCAAGTAACACATTCTCTTGTAGAGTCACTTAAGAAGATAGGATTTTTTGTGGCATTAGAAACAAATGGAACATTCAAAACATCAAATATACCATTTGACTGGGTTTGTGTAAGTCCAAAAAATATGACAGGTTGGCAACAAAAAGAGGGAGACGAAGTAAAAGTTATATTTCCTCAACACAATCTAAATCTTGATATTATTAAAAAAATGAAGTTTAGATATTTTTTTTTGCAACCAATGGATGGTTCAAAAAAACAAGTAAATACTTGGAATACAATTAATTATTGTAAATCTCATAAACCATGGTTCCCAAGTTTTCAAATTCATAAAACATTAAACATTAGATAAAATGATTTTATATAAAAAGTATTTTTTCGATGGAGCTCACTATATGCCTAATTTCCCGAAGGGCCATCGCTACAGAGAAATACACGGACATAGTTATGAAATGGTTATTCATCTAGAAGGTAAAATTATAGAAAATCAAGGCTGGATTACAGATTTTGATAAAATTGACAAAATTGTTCATTCGATAATAAATATTATCGATCATAAATTATTAAATGATATTGAGGGTTTAGGTATTCCAACAAGTGAGAATATTGCTATATGGTTTTGGAATAAACTTAAACCTGATTTGCCTAATATACAAAAAATTGAAATTAATAGACCAAGAATTGGTGGGTGTATTTATTCAGGTTAACCTACCTACCTCTAAAAGTTTTAATTTTGTGTTTTTCAATCCATATTCCTTTTGGTTTTTTTTTTGTTTGAAAGAATATATCTATAGGAATTCCTCCTCTTGGATTCCAACAACCTGATATTCTTAGCCACTTCGGTTTAATTGTATCTACAATTTTATTTGCTATCATTAATGTACAATCTTCATGAAATGCCCCATGATTTCTAAATGAAAATAAAAATAATTTAAATGATTTACTTTCAACTATAGATTTGTTTGGGACATAATCTATTATTATATGACCAAAGTCGGGTTGACCAGTGATAGGACAAATACTGGTAAATTCTGGTGATGAAAGCCTTACAACGTAATTAAGGTTTTTATGAGGATTCTCAACATACTCTAAGGTTACTTTTTTGGGGTCAAGAGGTATTTGTGATTTTTTTCCTAAATTCTTAAGTTTTTTCATATTTACCATGAATTTTTAAATAATTTTTTTTAACATTTTCAAAATTATCTGATTTAATAGATTCTCTAATATCAAACATCATCTTTTGATAAAAAGCAATATTATGTAAACTTAAAATCATTGAAGAAAGTATTTCGTTAGATTTTGTAAGATGATGAATATAAGATCTTGAAAATTCTTTAGAGACAAAACAATCTAACTCAGGATCAAGAGATGATGCATCTTTTGAGTAACATGAATTCTTTAAATTAATTTCACCCTCATTAGTTGTAAATGCTCTTCCGTTTCTTCCAAATCTTGTAGGCAATACACAATCAAACATATCAACTCCATATGTTACAGCCATTAAAATATCTACCGGTCTTCCAACACCCATTAAATATCTTGGTTTATTCTTAGGAAGTTTAAAAACTGAATGATTTATTATCTCCTTCATTTCATTGTGTGTTTCTCCTACTGATAATCCTCCTAAGGCATACCCATCAAAGTTATATTCTTTTAGCTGATTTATTGATAAATCTCTAAGATCTTTATACATTCCACCTTGAACTATTGCAAAGATTCCAAAACCAGGTCTGGGTTTATATGACTCTATACTTTTTTTTGCCCAATTCTTGGTTAGATTTACAGATTCGAGAGTATCATTATATGTTGAAGGATGAGCAGTACACTCGTCCAGTGCCATTGTAATATTTGAATTGAGCATTCTTTGAATATTTATTGATCTTTTTGGAGTTAATCTGTATTCCTTACCATCTATATGGGATCGAAATGTGACTCCGTTTTTATCAACTTCCCTAATCTTTGATAATGACCAAATTTGAAATCCTCCTGAGTCAGTTAAAATGGGTTTGTTCCATGATATAAATTTTTGTAGCCCTCCCATTTTAGATATCAATTTTTCTCCCGGTCTTAACATTAAGTGATATGTATTTCCGAGAATTATCTCAACGTTTAATTTTTCTAAATCTTTTGGAAAGATTGCTTTTACACTTCCTGTAGTCCCTACAGGCATAAAAACTGGTGTTTCAATTTTTCCATGTGCCGTTTGAATAATACCATGTCTAGCTTTTTTATATTCTTTAATTGTTCTGAATACTAGATTATCCATCCTTATTCCAAATTAAACAAGCATCACCATATGATAAAAATCTTAATTTCTTTCTGATTGCATATTCATAAAGTTTGCTAGTTATTGATTCACCAATCAAAGCATGCAAAATAAGTAATAAAGTTGAACGAGGAGTATGAAAATTTGTAATTAATGCGTCCACAGTATTAATCTTCCATCCTGGTTTTATAAAAATATTTGTATTTCCCTTAAAAGGTAAAACTTTTCCATTTTTGTCTTTCGAACTTTCAAGAATTCTTAAAACTGTTGTGCCAACAGCAATAATTTTCCCTCCATTAGATCTTAATTTATTAATAAGATTTGATGTTCTTTTTGAAATTTCTCCATATTCAATGTGCATTTTGTGATCATTAAAATTTTCTGTATTTATTGGTAAAAAGGTACCTCCATTCACATGCAATGTAACAAAAACTATTTTTACACCCTTCTTTATTAATTTATTTTTTAGTGGTTCGCTAAAATGCAAGCTCGCAGTTGGGGACGCTACTGCACCAAAAATTTTTGAGAAAATTGTTTGATAATTTTTATTATCAGAAACTTCAAATTTTCTAATCTTAGTGATGTATGGAGGAAGTGCAATTTTACCAAATCTTTTTATTTTTTTTAAAAAATCTTCATAATTATAATTAAAATTAATTATAAGATATGGTAAATTATGATCTCTTTTAATTTCTTCTATTTTCCCATCAAAATCCAATTTGCTATGGGATAATATTTTTCTGCCCATTTCATGCCAGTTAAAACTCCTGATAATGGTCCCAAAAAACCTGAAAAGTGATCTTTCACAAAAGTTTTTTTTTTATCAAAATTAATCAAACTTCTATTATTTGTATTAATAATTATCATTTCAGATTGTTGAGAAATTCTTTTAAAACAGATATCTAATAATTTTTTTTTATTAATTGTTGCCAAAGATTTATCTTTACCTTGCATTCTTCTTGATTTACCTCCAGCCAATATAACTACTAAAACCTTCTGATCATTATTTATTCTCAATACGTTTCTCCCCAGATAATATAGTAAATTTTTTTCCTTTTGCTCTTCCTATTAAAGTTAAATTTGCTTTTCGCGCTAGTTCAACTCCCCAAACTGTAAACCCAGATCTTGAAATAACTATTGGAATCTCCATTATCACTGATTTAATAACCATTTCACTAGTTAATCTTCCTGTTGTGTAAAAAATTTTGTTATGAGAATTAATTTTATTTAAAAACATATACCCTGCAATTTTGTCGATTGCGTTGTGTCTACCAACATCTTCCATATAAATTAAAGGAGTATTTTTTTCACACAAAACACAACCATGTATTGCTCCAGC
>CACBWF010000033.1 GCA_902542925.1 uncultured Alphaproteobacteria bacterium | reverse complement strand
CTATTGCACCTGATATAAAAAAACTAGAAGAAATTGCATTCTTTAGATGGCCAATTAATGCCGAATCTGCAGTAACTCTGTTATTGACAATCTGAAGATTATTTACATTATTTTGTATATCTTCAAGAGCTCTTTGCGCATCGTTCCATTGACCGACAAGTATTGGGTTTCCCGGGGTTGTTCCAATTTGAAGTCTTGATCTTATTGCACTTGACAACCCCTGATATATAGTTGTTTGCTCATCTACAAGATCCTTGAATCTCAAATAATCATTGTTGTGAGAGGAAATCGCAGTTTGAATACTTGATAAATCAGCTCTAAATTGGGAGATTTTTCCTCCTACAAACGTACCTGTCGGTCCAGTGTCTACAACATTAGTTGGTGGAGGCGGTGGCGCGTATTGTGATGGTGGAATTTGTATATCTTCAGGAATTTGTTCTTCAACAAAAGCTGGAGCTTCTTCAATTGCAGGTGGTGTTATTATTTCCTCATCAGAAAGCGAAGGGAAAACATATTCCTGGATGGAGGTACAGGATGTAACCGCAAATAAAATTAAAGTATAAGAGAGTTTTTTGTAGAAATAGTTCATAGGCCTAATTATTAAATTTATTTTTTAACTATAACAAGATATAGCGCATAAATTTTTTAAAATAAACATAAATTTGAAATTTACTATGTTTAAGAATTTTACATATATTATAATTAAATATACAATTGCCTTTATTTTACAAAAAAAGCGCTCGTAGCTCAATTGGATAGAGCATCTGACTACGAATCAGAAGGTTGGGAGTTCGACTCTCTCCGAGCGCGCCAAAAAATCTTTGATACTACCTGTTGACATATAAGTTCTTTAAATTACTATATGTAGTACTACTATTTAAGTTACTAACCCATATTTTGGAAATTAAACAATGACTAAGCAACAAACTGCAGAGATCCTAAAGCTTTCTTCTCAAGAAGCTAATGTTAAAGAAAGCTACGAAAAAAAAGACGAAACTATTCATACGGTTGATGATATAAAACCGGATTATGAACTTGATTCAAATTTAACTGAATTTGGTAAGGCGACATTATTAGATAGATACCTTCTACCAGGGGAAAAATTTCAAGATATGTTTGTAAGAGTAGCAAAAAAATATTCTGATAATTATGAACATGGTCAAAGAATTTACAAATATATGTCGAATCTGTGGTTTATGCCTGCAACACCTGTTTTATCAAACGGAGGCGCAAAAAGAGGACTTCCAATATCATGTTTTTTAAATTCAGTAGGTGATAGTTTAGACGGAATTTTATCTAAATGGGGTGAAAATGTCTGGTTAGCATCTAATGGGGGTGGAATTGGAACTTACTGGGGTAATGTTAGGTCAATTGGTGAAGAGGTAAAAGGAAATGGACAAACCTCAGGTATAATTCCTTTCGTTAGGGTAATGGATTCTTTAACTCTTGCAATATCTCAAGGAGCTTTAAGGAGAGGTTCTGCAGCATGTTATTTGGATGTTCATCACCCAGAGATCGAGGAATTTTTAGAGATTAGGAAGCCATCAGGTGATTTTAATAGAAAGAGTTTAAATGTTCACCATGGAATAAATATTACTGATGAGTTTATGGACTGTGTAAAGATGAATAAAGATTTTTCATTGAGAAGTCCAAAGACAAAGAAAGTGTTAAAAAAAGTTAATGCCAGAGAACTATGGCAAAAAATTCTTGAGACAAGGATGGCAACTGGTGAACCTTACCTAGTCTTTGTTGATACAGTAAATCGTTCTATGTCAAAACATCAAAGAGATAGCGGTTTAAAGGTTACAACTTCAAATTTATGTAGCGAAATAATGCTTCATACTGGTCTTGATCATAAGGGAAAGGAAAGGACCGCTGTTTGTTGTCTATCTTCAGTCAATCTGGAAAAATGGGAAGAATGGAACACAGAAAGTAAATTTATTGAAGATATAATGAGATTTTTAGATAACGTTTTACAAGATTTTATTAACCGCGCACCACAAAGTATGGCTAATGCTGTATATTCTGCCATTAGAGAGAGGTCGGTCGGATTGGGGGCCATGGGATTTCATTCTTTTCTTCAAAAAAACAATATTTCATTTGAAAGTGCTATAGCTAAAAGCTGGAATCTCAAATTTTTCAAACACATTAGAAAGGAAGCTGATAAAGCCTCCTTGATATTAGCGATGGAAAAAGGAGCCTGCCCTGATGCTAGTGAAAAAAATATTAAAGCAAGATTTAGCCATAAACTAGCTATCGCCCCAACAGCATCAATTAGTATTATTTGCGGGGGAACTAGCGCTTGTATTGAACCTATCCCTGCAAATGTGTACACACATAAAACTCTTTCAGGGTCATTTACAGTAAAAAATAAATATCTTGAAAAAATTCTTGAAGAAAAAAAAATAAATAACAACAAGACATGGCAATCTATCCTAGAGAATGAAGGTTCAGTTTCCCATATCAAAGAGTTATCTCAAGATGAGAGGAATTGTTTTAAAACAGCTTTTGAAATTGATCAGAGATGGATAATAGAGTTTGCCTCCGACAGAACACCATTTATCTGCCAGGGTCAATCAATAAACCTTTTTTTACCATCAGACATTGACAAATGGGATTTAATGATGCTCCATTGGAAGGCATGGGAAACTGGCGTAAAAAGTTTGTATTATTGTAGGTCTAAATCAATTCAAAGAGCAAGTTATGCTGGTGTAGAAGCAGATAATACTAAAGAGTGGCCACAAAAGTCACTTAAATCAAGTGAAAAAATAGATTACGACGAATGTTTGTCGTGTCAATAGGAGAAAAAAAATGGATGACACAATAAAAATGGATAAAAACAATAATATAAAGAAAGTAATGAATAAAAAAGTAGGTTTATTAACCTCGTCGCATTCTTATAAGCCTTTCAGGTACCCATGGGCGTATGATTTTTGGAAAAGACAACAACAAGTTCATTGGATGCCGGAGGAAGTTCCGTTGGGAGAAGACTGTAAGGATTGGGCAATAAAGTTAGATGAAGGTGAGAGAAATCTACTTACACAAATTTTTAGATTTTTTACACAATCAGATGTTGAGGTAAATGACAATTATATGGAAAGATATTCTCAAGTGTTTAAACCAACTGAGGTAAAAATGATGATGTCAGCATTTTCAAATATTGAGACGGTTCACATTGCAGCATATGCATTACTTCTCGAAACTATAGGTATGCCAGACACAGAATTTTCTGCCTTTTTAAAATATAAAGAAATGTCTGATAAGCATGATTATATGCAACAATTTACAATAGATTCGAACCACGAGATTGCAAAAACTGTTGCAATGTTTGGAGGTTTTACTGAAGGCCTTCAGCTATTTGCAAGCTTTGCGATGTTATTAAACTTTCCAAGACATAACAAAATGCGTGGTATGGGACAAATTGTTACCTGGTCAGTTAGAGATGAATCATTACATTGTGAGGGTATGATTAAGTTATTCCATGAGTTTGTGAAAGAAACAAAGTGTATGACAAAGAAACTTAGACAAGAAATACTTGAATGCTGTGAAAAAGTTGTTGAATTAGAAGACAACTTCATTGATCTAGCATTTGAAATGGGTCCAGTAGAAGGAATGAAGCCTATTGATATAAAAAACTATATAAGATACATAGCTGATTGGAGGTTAAAACAATTAAATCTTGACCCAATTTACGGAATTAAAAAACATCCTTTGCCGTGGTTAACAGAAATATTAAATGGAGTAGAGCACGCAAACTTCTTTGAAGCGAGAGCTACAGAGTATTCAAAGGTTGCTACAAAAGGTACATGGGAAGGCAATAAAGGTGTTTGGAATCATTTTGATAAAAGTATAAACTCGTCTTTTTAAGTAATATTACTTTTTTTCAATATATAAAGATTGGGATGGAAAGGCAAAGCCTGTATCATGCTTCTCAACAATCTCCTTTATCCTAATGGCAAGTTTGTCTTTGACATCTACCCACCCTTTGTATTCGTTAGTTTTTGTGAAACATCTGACAAGGATATCAATTGAACTGTCTGAAAATTTATCAATCCGCACAATAACAGGTGTAGATGGTGTATTATTGAAATCATCATCGTTTTTAATATATTTCTCAATATCATCTCTCACTTTTCTAAGTTGATCTACTGAACTTCCATATTCTAGTCCTATAATCCAATTAATTCTTCTATTACTAATTTTTGAAATATTTATTACTGGATTTTCAGCAAACTGGAAGTTCGGTATAGTACATAATGATTTATCAAATTTTCTTATTGTTGTTGATCTAAAACTTATTTTTTCAACAACGCCTTCAATAACCCCTTCAACTTCAATGACATTACCAACTTCAAATCTTCTTTCAACTAATACCAAAATTCCGGAAATTAGGTTTTTAAACAAGTCTTGAGCTCCTAAAGCAACAGCTACCCCAAACAAACCCAACCCAGCAATTATTGGCCCAACCTTTATTCCCCACAATTCTAGTACTGATGAGGCTCCAATTATTACAATCAAGATTTTAGTGGCATTAGCCATCCAATTTATTAAGTCGCGTGAGAGAATTTTCTCAATTGATTTTGTCATTAAAGCTAATGGAAGAACTAACTGATGTACAAACCAAAAAATAAGTATAGTCAAAAATGTTTTATTTAAATTATTCAAAAGAGGTTGGTATTTTTCATCATAGTCCAGTATTAGAATTGATAAAAAAAACCCAACGAAAACTGTTAAGAAATTCGCTGGAGGATGGAGATGTTTGACCAATGTACTTTTCTTACCAAAAAGCTTTTTTGTAAAGATCTCAATCTTTGAAACAAAAAGGCTTGAAAATTTTAATCTAAAAAAAAAGAATATGAAAAAAATTGA
>CACBWF010000032.1 GCA_902542925.1 uncultured Alphaproteobacteria bacterium | reverse complement strand
GTATGATATTTACTAATAAACAAATAAAATTATCAATATGATAAAAAATTTTTACCTTAAAGATGATGATTTTACAAAAGAAGTTAATCAGGATATTGTCTATGGCTTTTTTACAAGACAAGGCGGTGTTAGTAAAAGTGAATATAATTCTTTAAATTGCAGCTTTAAAAATGGAGATAAACGAAAAAATGTTAAAGAAAATAGAAAAATTGTTTGCGAAAAATTTAATTTAGATATTTCAAGGCTCATGATCTTAAATCAAATTCACTCGTCTAAGATAGTGGAAATTGATGAAACACACCTTGGTAAGATGTTTTATGCTGATGGAATGATAACATCAAAAAGGAATATATTGCTTGGAATACTTACGGCCGACTGTGCTCCAGTATTATTTTGTGGAAAAGAAAATATTGCAATACTTCATGTTGGTTGGCAAGGTCTAATTAAAGGAATAATTGATAATCTAATAAATTTGTTTTTAAAAAAAAAAGAAAACTTAAATTATATCTCTTGCATCATAGGACCACATCTATCTTATAAATCGTTTAGAGTTAAAAAAGATTTTGTTGATATTATCAATAAAACTAGACCATTATTTTTAAACTACATTAAAAAAAATAGAGGAATATTTCATTTTAATTTTTTAGAATGTTTATTCAGAAATATTCATGATAATGGAATAAACAAAGTTTTTTCTAAGAACATAGATACGTATACAAATTCAGATATTTTATTTAGTTATAGGTATTATAAAAATAAAGGTTTAGAATGTGGAAGACAAATTTCAGTAATTGGGAAAAGATAATTTTTTAACACAAAAAAAAAAAATCTAGTATTATATATATTTTTTATGATTAGCTGTGAAAATGAAAATTGTTGCCGGTAATAGTAATATACCCCTAAGTCAATCAATCGCTAAGTATCTCAAGGTACCTTTAGTTAAGTCTAGTATAAAAAAATTTCCAGATAAAGAAATTTTTGTCGAGATTCAAGAAAATGTTAGAGGTGAAGACGTATTTGTAATTCAATCAACTTCCTTTCCTGCAAATGATCATGTTATGGAACTTCTTATAATAATAGATGCATTGAAAAGGGGTTCAGCAAAGAAAATATCGGCTATAATGCCATATTATGGTTATGCTAGGCAAGACAGAAAATCTGGTCCAAGGACACCTATATCTGCAAAGTTAGTAGCCAATTTAGTAATTTCAGCTGGAGCAAACAGAGCTTTAATGGTAGATCTGCATGCAGGGCAAATTCAAGGATTCTTTGATATTCCAACTGATAATTTGTTTGCTTCACCAGTTTTTGTTGATGATATCAAGAAAAGATTTGAAAATAATAAAACTATAATTGTTTCGCCAGATGTAGGCGGTGTTGTGAGAGCAAGGGCAATTGCAAAAAGGGTTGAATGTGATCTTGCAATTATCGATAAAAGAAGAGAAAAGGCAGGTATATCCGAGGTAATGAATATTATCGGGGACGTTAATAATAAAAATTGTATTCTAATTGATGATATGTGCGATACAGCTGGTACTCTTACTAATGCGGCTAAGGCTTTAAAAAAAGCTGGATCTGAAAGTGTTAATGCTTATATCACTCATGGTGTTTTTTCTAATCCTGCAATTGAGAGAATAAATAATTCTCCAATTGATAAAATGATAATAACTGATAGTATTCTTCCTACAAAAGAAGTTTTAGAATCTGACAAAATAGAAATTATAACGATTGCACCTTTGATAGGTGAAGCTATCGATAGAATTAGTGGTAATAGGTCTGTTTCTAGCCTTTTTGCATGAGAGGAGAAAAAATATTATGAGTAATGTTTCTGAAATAAAAGCCTCGAAAAGAGAAAAAATTGGTACTGGTGAATCAAGAATGCATAGAAGGAATAATAAAGTTCCGGGTATCATTTATGGCGAAAAAAAAGATCCTTTATCAATTAATATTGATATTAAAATTTTAAAAAAAGAATTTGAAAATCCGGGTTTTTTTTCAAAACAATTTGATCTCAATATTGATGGAATTAAACACAGAGTTTTAGCTAAAGATATACAGCTACATCCAGTCAAAGAGTCATTAGTACATATAGATTTTTTAAGAATTGGAGCAAATACAAAAGTTACAGTTTTTGTACCTGTAAAATTTATGAATGAGAACTTATGTGATGGGTTAAAACAAGGTGGTGTTATTAATGTAGTTAGGAGAGAAGTTGAAGTAAAATCACCGGTAACTAGTATACCATCAGTTTTGGAAGCAGATCTTACTGGTTTACAGATTGGAGACAGTATTCATATAAGCTCTATAAAACTTTCTGATGATGTTAAACCTGTTATCTCAGATAGAGATTTCACGATTGCTACTATAGCACCTCCTACGGTTATGAAAGTTGAAGAAGAGAAAGTAGATGATGAGACTGAGGAACCCGATTCTAAGGAAAGTGCTAAAGAATCTGAAAAACAAGATGATAAAAAAGATGAAGGAAAGCAATCAGAAGAAAATAAAGAAAATTAAATTCTTTGAATAAATGCTTTTAGTTGTAGGTTTAGGAAACCCTGGTTTAAGATATCTTAATACGAGACATAATATTGGATTTATGTTGGTAGATAAGATTCATGAAACATTAAACTTTCCTAGTTTTGAAAGTAAATTTGATTCACACTTCACAAAACTAAAAATCAAGAATAATAATATTATATTGTTGAAGCCTCAAAGTTTTATGAATTTATCTGGAACTGCAGTCATGAAATGTCATAAATTTTTTAAGATACCGACTGAAAATATTATGGTTTTTCATGATGATTTAGATATGGAATTTTTAAAAGTAAAGATTAAATCCTCAGGTGGTGATGGAGGACATAACGGTATAAAAAATATTCGAGAAAATATAGGCGATGATTTTAACAGAATAAAGATTGGAATAAGGAATAAAAAAAAAATAATAAATGTTGAAAAGTTTGTACTAGGAGATTTTTCTTTAAGTGAAAAAGGAAAGGTCAACAAATAATAGAAAATATTGAAAAAATATTTAATAAAGAGTTTAGTAAATTTTTAAATGAGATAAAAAATAATAATGGGGTTTAATTGCGGAATTCTTGGATTACCAAATGTTGGGAAATCGACTTTATTTAATGCATTAACTTCAACACAGTCTGCAGAATCTGCAAATTATCCATTTTGTACGATAGAGCCGAATGTGGGAAGGGTTTCTGTTAAGGATACAAGATTAAAAGAGATATCAAAGATTTCTCAATCCGTGAATACAATTTATAATCAACTTGAGTTTGTTGATATTGCTGGTTTAGTTAAAGGTGCTAGCAAGGGTGAAGGATTAGGAAATAAATTTTTGTCTAATCTTGATTCTGTCGATGCTTTAATTCATGTAGTTAGATGTTTCGAAAACGAAAAAATTTTACACGTGGAGAAAAGGGTGGATCCTATAAAAGATATAGAAATTATTGAAACTGAGTTAATTTTATCAGACCTTAAAAAAATTGAAAAAATTAGAGAAAATTTCATTAAAAATAATAGAGGGCAAAAACTAGATGAAAGTATCGTTGAATTGTTTGAATTAATTTATAAAACACTTTCATCTGGCGAAGCACTTGACAGACTTAATCTGCTTGAAAGCCAAAAAAAGCTCTTAAGTCAGCATAATTTTGTTACTTTAAAACCTCAACTATTCGTTGGCAATATTGACGAAAAATCAATAACTCAAAGAAATGAATTAGTTGATTTAATTAAAAACTATTCTAATAAAAAAAATAAAAAATGTTTATTTATTTGTGCTTCAGTTGAAGCTGAGATAGCTCAACTTAAGAATGAAGCAGAAAAAATGGATTTCTTAGATAGTATGAATATTAAAGATTCGAGTTTAGATAAGTTAATTCTCAATGGATATGCATTATTAGATTTGATAACTTTTTTTACGTCTGGTCCAAATGAATCAAGATCATGGTCTTGCAAATTAGGTACTAAAGCACCTGGTGCAGGAGCAAAAATACATTCTGACTTTGAAAGAGGTTTTATCAAAGCCGAGACAATAGATTATCACGATTTTATTAAATATGGTGGTGAAAATAAATGTAGAGAATTTGGCAAAATCAGACTTGAAGGTAAAGACTACGAGGTAAAGGACGGAGATATAATGACTTTTAAATTTAATGTGTAGATTTATAGCCACTAAAAAGTTTTAAACTTTCAGTAATTTCTTTTTTACTCAGTAGCTTATTTTTATTAGATAACAAGCAGAAATAAAATTGTTTAGCAAGCTTTTCAAGTGCAAATGCTAGATGGGTTGCTTGCTCTATATTGTAACCAATTGTTACCTGTCCATGGTTTGAAATCAAACAAGCATTTCTTTCTTTTAATGCTAAAACGACTTTTTTTGCTAGTTTTAATGTTCCAAAAGTTGCATATTTTGAACATTTAATATCTATTCCTCCCATTTCTGAAACCATATAGTGAAAGGCAGGAATATTAATTCTTAGACATGATAATATTGAAGCCCACATAGAATGGCAATGAACTACTGCACTTACTTCAGTTCTTTCTTTATAAATATTATGATGCATCTGCCATTCAGTAGACGGTTTTAATGATTTAGAAAAATGACCATTAGACTCTATAAATACAATATCATCAATCTTCATATCACATGGGTTTAGACCTGATTTGGGAATTAAAAATCCATTTTTAAATTTTATACTTATGTTTCCTTCAGATCCCAAATTCATTTTTGTTTTTACTAAATACCTCATATTTTTAATAATTGTTTTTTTTAAAAAATTTTTAGACATTCTTCAAAGCTTTAATTTTTCTTATTTCAGAGGTTTTAGCCTTCAATAAACCAAATTCAGTAATAAGGCCAGTTATATATTTTGCAGGTGTAACATCAAATGCAGGATTTGAAACATTTGCTCCATCAAAGTAAATTCTGGAGGATTTGTTTGTTGTAGATCTAATCCTAGATAATTCTATTCCTGGTCTTTCTTCTATTTCTATATTTGATACACCTTTTTTAAGATTAAAATCAATTGTAGAAACTGGGAGTGCAACATAAAATGGTATTCCATTATCAAAGGCAGCAATAGCTTTAAGATAAGTTCCAATTTTATTACAAACATCTCCATTAAGTGCTGTTCTATCACTCCCAACTATGCATAAATCTACTTTTCCAGATTGCATTAAATGTCCTCCTGCATTATCTACAATTATGGTGTAAGGAACTCTTGCATTTTTTAATTCCCATGCTGTTAATAATGCTCCTTGATTTCTAGGTCTTGTTTCGTCTACCCATACATGTATTGGAATATTATTTTGTTTTGCGCTGAAAATTGGTGAAAGCGCTGTTCCCCAATCTACAGTTGCCAACCAACCAGCATTACAATGTGTGAGTATATTTATTACACCTTTTTTTTGTAAATATTTTTTTTTAATAATTTTTAAACCATGTGTTCCTATTTTTTTACAATTATCAATATCTTGCAACCTAATTTTTTTTGCCAGGTTGATAGATTTCAACCATCTTTTTTCATCAGGTAGTTGTTTTATTGAATTAAAGACTGAATCTAACGCCCATTTAAGATTAACAGCAGTAGGCCTAGCAGAAAGTAACTTTTCATAAGATTTTTCAATACTTTTTATTGAACTATTTCTTTTTATGGATAAAGCTAATCCAAATGCTGCGGTTACACCAATTAGTGGTGCTCCTCTT
>CACBWF010000031.1 GCA_902542925.1 uncultured Alphaproteobacteria bacterium | reverse complement strand
TGATGGAGCAAATCCCTCTCTTGCGACGGCAGGGACAGGTGATATGTTGTGTGGTATGATTGGAGGGTTAATTTGTCAAGGAATGGAAATTAAACATTCAATCCTTTACGCAATTTTTATTCAGAATAAGTTATCTAAAAACACAAATAATACAATAGTTGAAGATTTTATTAATGACATTCCATTTCATTGTGATTGGTTAAAATAAATTATTAATAATATATTGATTTAGTAGTTTAAATAATGTTTTTATTAGTTTATAAATTAGCGGGCGTGGCGGAATTGGTAGACGCGCTGGTTTTAGGTACCAGTGACATTAGTCGTGTGGGTTCAAGTCCCTCCGCCCGTACCAGTATAAAATTATGAAATTAGATATTATAAAATCCAAAGGTCTTGATATTGAATGGAGAATAACAGTTCCATCAAGGGATTTAAGCCCAAAATTTGAGGAAGAGTATTCAAATTTATCCAAAAATGTAAAACTACCAGGATTCAGGCCAGGAAAAGTTCCTCTTAAAATAGTAAAACAAAAATATGCACAAAACGTCACACAAAAAATATTGGACGAAGTCATAAATTTTTCTTTGAGGAAAACTGCTGCAGAAAAAAAGATTCAGCCATCAATTCAACCGAAGGTTAAAGTAGAAAAATATGAAGAGGGTGGAGATTTAATTTTTAGTGCTGTATTTCAAATTATGCCAGAAGTTCCAGACATAGATTTAAAAAATATTAAAGTCGAAAAATCTGAATTACTCATAGATGAAAAAGACACAGACAAAACTTTGCAAGAATTAGCAAAAAATCATGAGCGATTTGAACCTTTAAAAAAAAAGAGAAAATCAAAAAAAGGTGATTTAATATTGTTTGATTTTGAAGGAAAAATTAACAATAAAGAGTTTAAAGGGAGTAGGGGTAAAGATGAAACTGTAGTTTTAGGATCAAAAAAATACATACCTGGTTATGAAGAACAAATGGAAAATTTAGAAATCGGTCAAGAATCGGAATTAAATGTTGTATTTCCGGATGACTATAGAGAAAAAAATCTGGCAAACAAGAAAGCTATGTTTAAAATAAAAATTAAGGATATACAAGAAAGAGTTAAAGATGTTGCTGTAGATGACAAACTTGCCAAAGAACTCGGTGAGCAGACCCTCGTAAGTTTGAAAGAGAAAGTAAAAGAAAAGATGATTAATGACTTTAATAAATTTTCTGTTCTTAAAATGAGACGAGAATTAACTGACATAATTTTAAATAAGTTAACATTTGACGTTCCTTCAGGAATGATTGCGGATGAAAAGGTTTTTTTAAATAATCAAAATAAAAATCAAGAAAAAAAATTGAGCAATGATGAAATTGAAAAAATGTCTAAGAGAAGAGTAAAATTAGGACTTATTTTAAATAGTATTGGTAAAAAAAATAATATTGAGATAAATGATAAAGATCTCACTAAAGCTGTTGTAAATGAAGCGCAAAAATATCCTGGCGATGAAAAAAAAGTAGTTGATTTTTATAAACAGAATCCAAACATGATGGAAAATTTAAGAGGTATAGCATTTGAAGAAAAAGTAATGGATTTTTTAGTTAACTGTGTTTCAAAAAAAATAAAAAAATCTACTTTTGATGAATTGTTCAAATCTGATAAGTTAAAATCTGAAAAAGAACTTGTTAAAAAAAAAACAAAGGAAAAATAATATGAGTAGTCTAATACCAATGGTTGTAGAACAAACTAATCGAGGAGAAAGGTCATACGATATCTTTTCTAGACTTCTCAAGGAAAGAATAATTTTTCTTACGGGAGCAGTTGATGACATGGTTTCCAGTTTAATTTGTGCACAACTTCTCTTTCTAGAATCAGAAAACCCAGAAAAAGATATTTTTTTTTATATTAATTCGCCTGGAGGGGCAGTTTCATCAGGCCTCGCAATTTATGACACTATGCAATACATCAAACCTGACGTTTCAACTGTTTGTATTGGTCAAGCAGCGAGTATGGGCTCTCTGCTTCTTACAGCCGGCAAAAAAAATAAAAGATTTTGTTTGCCTCATTCAAGAATAATGACTCATCAACCTTCGGGTGGGGTTCAGGGACAGGCTACAGATATTGAAATTCATGCTAATGAAATTCTTGAATTAAGAAAGAAACTTAATAACATCTACGTTAAACATACTGGACAAGAATTAAAATTTGTTGAAAAAATCATGGAAAGGGATAACTTCTTGTCTCCTGAGGAAGCAAAAAAAATAGGGTTAATTGATAAAGTTGTGATTGATAGACCAACTAAAAGTAAATAAAAAAAAAAATAACAAATTATGGAATAAAGGTTGCAGTATCTTTTTTTGTTTGAAAGAATAATTTTATAATTATGAGTGAAAATAAGAATTCAAAAAATACTTTATTTTGTTCTTTTTGTGGAAAAAGTCAACATGAGGTGCGTAAACTAATAGCTGGTCCAACAGTTTTCATTTGTGACGAATGTGTTGAATTATGTATGGATATTATCAAAGAAGAAAATAAAACAATATCTTCTACTAAGAATGGATCAGTTGAAACTCCAAAAGAACTATATAGATTATTGAACGAATATGTTATTGGACAAGAAGATGCTAAAAAGATTTTATCAGTTGCAGTTCATAATCACTACAAACGAATTGACAGTCCTAAAAAATCAAATGGAGTAGAGTTATCCAAATCAAATATTTTATTAGTGGGTCCAACAGGTTCAGGAAAAACTTTATTGGCAGAAACACTTGCAAGAATAATCGATGTACCATTTACTATGGCAGACGCAACTACATTAACTGAAGCTGGTTATGTTGGGGAAGATGTTGAAAATATTATTTTGAAACTTTTACAGGCATCTGATTATAATGTTGAAAGAGCTCAAAGAGGAATTGTTTATATTGATGAAGTAGATAAAATTAGTCGAAAATCTGATAATCCCTCAATTACTCGAGATGTCTCAGGTGAAGGAGTTCAACAAGCACTTCTAAAAATTATGGAAGGTACTATTGCTTCTGTTCCTCCTCAAGGAGGAAGAAAGCATCCTCAACAGGAATTTCTCCAAGTTGATACAACGAATATTCTATTTATATGTGGAGGTGCTTTTGCAGGAATTGATAAAATAATTTCCAAGAGAGGTGATAAATCTTCAATTGGGTTCGAAGCAGATGTCAAAGACAAAAATAATTTTAACACTGGTGAGATTTTGAAAAAACTCGAGCCTGATGATCTATTAAAATTTGGTTTGATTCCAGAATTTGTAGGTAGATTACCTGTAGTAGCAACGTTGGACGACTTAAATAAGGAAACATTAATTGAGATTCTAACCAAACCTAAAAATGCTTTAATCAAACAGTACCAGACGTTGTTTCAAATGGAAAATGTAGGACTAGAGTTTACAAAAGATGCATTAGGACTAATTTCAGAAAAGGCACTTGAAAGAAAAACTGGTGCGAGGGGGCTAAGATCAATACTTGAAAACATTTTGCTTGATACTATGTTTGAATTACCAGGTATAATGGGAGTTAATGAGATTATGGTTAATTCAGAAGTAGTTCAAAACAATAAAAAACCTCTTCACATTTATGAAAAACAACAAAAAACCTTAAACAAAAAAGCGTAGTTGATGCGTACAAAGATTTCTGACAATACATTACCTATACTGCCGCTAAGAGATATAGTAGTATTTCCAAACATGATTGTTCCACTTTTTGTTGGCAGAAAAAAATCTATTAAAGCATTGGAGAAAGCCGAACAAGAAAATAAGGATATTTTATTAGTTGCTCAAAAGGATGCAAATGTTGATGAACCTCATGAAAATGATATTTATAGAATAGGTACAATAGCAAATATTTTACAATTGCTAAAGTTACCTGATGGTACTGTTAAGGTTTTAGTAGAGGGTATTGAAAGAGCTGAAATTTCGGCTTTTATAGACAATAATGATTTTTTCGAGTCAGTAACAATACCTGTTTTGGATAAGTTGAATGAACCAGAAAAGGAAATAAATGCTCTATCACGAACTGCTATGAGTCAGTTTGAACAGTATATCAAGCTTAATAGAAAAATTCCCCCTGAGGTTTTGGTAAATGTAAATCAAATATCAGACTGTGTAAAAATAACAGACACACTTAGTGCACACATGAGTTTGAAAATTTCTGAAAAGCAGGATCTTTTAGAAACAAAATCATTAAAAAAGAGATTAGAAAAAATAATCTCTCATATGGAAAATGAAATAGACGTGCTTCAAGTCGAAAAAAAAATCAGAGGAAGAGTTAAAAGACAAATGGATAAGACTCAAAAAGAGTACTACCTAAATGAACAAATGAAAGCAATTCAAAAAGAATTAGGAGATTCTGGTGATGCAAAAGATGATATTTTCGAATTAGAGCAAAAATTAAAAAAAATTAAACTATCAATAGAAGCTAAAGAAAAAGCTCATTCAGAACTCAAAAAACTTAAAAGTATGAGTCAAATGTCAGCGGAAGCTACTGTTGTAAAAAATTATCTTGATTGGTTAATTTCCATTCCTTGGAATGAAAATATCAAAGTCGATATTGATCTAATAAAAGCTAGGAAAATTTTAGATGCAGATCATTTTGGTTTGGCAGAAGTCAAAGACAGAATAATAGAATTTCTTGCCGTCCAAAGTAGAGTTAAAAAACCAAAGGGTCCTATACTATGTTTAGTCGGTCCTCCTGGTGTTGGTAAAACTTCTTTAGGAAAATCTATTGCAAGAGCTACTGGAAGACCATTTATTAAATTTTCACTTGGTGGTGTTAGAGATGAGTCGGAAATTAGAGGGCATAGAAGAACTTATATCGGATCAATGCCCGGTAAAGTTATACAGAGTATGAAAAAATCAAAATATTCAAATCCTTTCTTTTTGTTAGATGAAGTTGATAAAATTGGGTCAGATTGGAGAGGTGACCCCGCCTCAGCACTACTTGAGGTACTTGACCCTGAACAGAATGCTAATTTTAATGATCATTACATGGAAGTAGATTATGACCTCTCAAATGTTATGTTTGTTACTACAGCAAATACTTTAAATATTCCGCAACCACTTCTTGATAGAATGGAAATAATAAGGTTATCTGGTTACACGGAAAATGAAAAACTGAATATCGCAAAAAAATACTTAATTCCAAAGCAAATTAAAGAGACAGGACTAAAGTCTAAAGAAATAAGTATTCCTGATACAGTTGTTACAGACTTAATAAAATACTACACCCGTGAGGCTGGCGTAAGAGGGTTAGAGAGAGAAATAGCAAAACTGGCAAGGAAATCCTTAAAATTCATAATAGAAAAGAAAAAACGTTCTTTAACTATATCCAAAAGGAATCTTGAAAAATATTCTGGCATCAAAAAATTTCGGTATGGTGAAATTGAAAACAAAAATTTAATAGGAATATGCACTGGATTAGCGTGGACTGAGGTTGGGGGAGAGTTATTACAAATAGAAGCAGTTTCAATGCCAGGTAAAGGTAAAGCAAACTATACCGGTAAACTTGGTGATGTAATGAAAGAATCTGTTCAAGCTGCACAAAGTTATGTACATGCTAATGCAGCTAAATTTGGAATTTCTCCACACATATTTGAAAAAAGAGACATTCATGTTCACGTTCCAGAAGGTGCTACACCCAAAGATGGTCCTTCAGCAGGTATTGCTCTGTGTACAGCAATTGTATCTGCATTAACTGGTATACCAATATCACGTGATATTGCAATGACAGGTGAAATTACACTTAGAGGTAGAGTTTTACCAATTGGAGGATTGAAGGAAAAACTTCTAGCTGCTGTTAGAGGTGGAATAAAAAAAGTCATATTACCAAAAGAAAATAAAAAAGACTTTTCTGAGATTAAAGAAAAGGAAATACTAGAAAAGATTGAAATATTTTTTGTTGATAATGCATCTGATGTACTTAAAAAAGCCTTAATATCAAAATTAAACCCTATCAAGGTCAAGCAAGATGATATTTCAATTCAAA
>CACBWF010000030.1 GCA_902542925.1 uncultured Alphaproteobacteria bacterium | reverse complement strand
AATATTACTGAAAAGACTTAAAAATTCATTATATCGGAATTCAACTTCGAAATTATTTCTATAAGCAGGAATTCCTGTTAAATCTAGATTTCTTCTATGTCCAGCTCTATATTTAGACTGAGTAAGAGTAAAATTATTTGTAAGTTTTATACCATCAAACAAATTTATAGTAACCCTCTGTTCAATGCCGTATCTAACTGTTTTTGCTAAATTTCTATTGGTAAAAGTTGAGTTATCGTAGGAGACTTCATTTCTCAATCTCATATAATACAAAGAAGTTTGTATGTTAACTTTTTCTGTAATGAATTTGTGGCCAAAATCAAAATCGTATGAGTTTTGTGAGTTTAACCCGAAATTATGTGATGAAGTTGTAAAACCGAAACCTATCCTTTCATCTACATTAGGATACCTAAAACTTTTACCTATTTTTGCTGTTAAAATATTTTTATCATCTAAAATACGCTCATAACCTAAATGGTATGCAAATTGTGGATCTTTAAAAATCTGAGTTTCATTATCCGCAATTGTCCATCCGATTGCGTTATTATTTATAGCATCTCCAATCCTTATCCAATTTCCTTGAAACCTTGCTCCAATAGATATTTTATCTTTCGGTGCTAAGGAAATATTGTTATTAAAGTATAATCCTAAACTTTTATCTTGGGCTTTATATTTTCTGTAATAAGTTTCACCTTCTCTCATTTTGTCTTGATAATAATAGGTGTAATTAAAGTCAAATCCGAAAATAATATCAGAATTAAAACCGAATATCTTTTGGTTTGAAATTAGTCTTGGCGTAAGTTGATAATTAGCTATCCTTGCATCTGTAAAAGAGTTTGAACTGATAAACATGCCTTCATTTTTTAGGTAATCAATGGCACCATCAAGAATTAGTTTCGAAGAACTATCAAAAATATAATTAAATCCATAAAACAACTTTAAACCATTTTTTTGGCTAAAATCTTGAGGTGTATCTGATGATCTTGGATCAATATGAAAACCATTTGAATTTGAATAATTACCAGTGTTCACACCAACATCTCCTGGAAGATCAATTCGTTGATTAATAGATTGAAAATTAAGATAATAATTAATTTCCTTTAATTTTGCGGCTATTTCTAATCCTCCATTAGTTTGACTATATTCGTTATTTCTTCTGTATCCGTTTGAGAAAATTTGATTTTGATTTCCTTTCACAGAAAAATTCTTAAAACTTTTAGTTCCTGAAATATAATTTTCAAACTTACCTAAAGAACCAAAGGAAAATTTAGTATTTATATCATCATTTCTCTTAATTGATTGGTTTGTTATAATATTAATTGACCCAGCAGTTGCATTATTTCCATACAAAACCGAACTATTTCCAACAATTATTTCTATTCTATCAATACTTGCTTTCGGGATAGCACTGAAATCTACTAAATTTAGATCTATATTGGTCAATCTCTGACCATTTAATAAAATTACAGTGTTACTTTGTGCTGTATCACCAAAACCTCTTATATCAACTGATTGTTTGACACCAAAACCAGTTCCATATAAATCTTTTAATTTAACACCTGGGAACCTTGTCAATAATTCAGGAATTGTGTCTGAGGGATAATTTTTTATGTCCTCTTTTGAAATTATATAAACTGAAGATCCTACAATTTTTTCCTGAGGTAGTTTTGTTGATGAAATAATTACTTCGTCACTTTGATCTTGAGAAAATAAATTGAAATTTAAAAAAAGAATTAAAAAAAACAATAGAAAATATTTTTGCATTTTTTCTCCACATGAAGCATGTATTTAAGAATACAATTTCTTCTTAAAAGTTATAATCAAGTGGGAAAAAAATTACCCACTGAGGTTTCGCACGCCACCTCAATGGAAATCCACAACAAAATATCTACCCGTATATTGTTCGAATGACGCTAGATTGGCAGGTTTCCTGACTTTAGACTTTATTCCTTTTGCCTTCCCAATTTCTCAGTGGCTTAATAAAAGGACGAATCTCTTCACAGTAGCGGGGACTGCACCAGATTTCCACTGGTTTCCCTATTATCTCAATAGAGCACCAATCATATTTCGATTATAAGATTATTAATTTTTAGATCAACTTTTTAATGAATAATTATAATGGCTGGAGATTTCAAACCAAAACTATGTTTTTCTTTTGAACATTCATAAAGATTTGACTTATAAACTTTTTCATCCTTCATTGATATTCTTGAAATTATACTCACAGTAGTTTCCTTTTTTTTTCCTCCTTTTATTAAACTCAGCGAAATTTTATCTATTTGGCTTAATCCCATATAGATGGCTATGATTCCATTGTATTTTCCCATAGTTTGAAAATTTATTTTATGACTGTTTTCTTTTAAGGGTTTATGACCTGTCACTAATGAAAAGGAAGCAGAATTCTGAAAATAATTTAAATTTAAATTCTTCATAGCTTCTTGAACAGCAGTAATACCAGAAAAAACTTTAAAAGGAATCTTCAATCTTTTAAGTTCACTTATTTCTTCTGAGCCTCTTCCGAAAACTGAGGGATCTCCGCTTTTCAGCCTTAAAATCCTCTTATTATTTTTAGTGTAACTTTCTATCCACTCAATAATTTCAGCTTGAGTACAGGACTTATTGCCAAATGTTTTACCAGCAAAAATTAATTTTGCATTTTTTTTATTTATTTCTAAAAGTTTTTTATTTACGAGACCGTCATAAATTATCACATCTGAGAATTTTATCGCATAGTAAACTTGAAGAGTGATTTTATCTATATCCCCAGGACCAGCTCCAGCTATAATTACACTGCCTTTTTTAAAGAAACTCGAATTAGGCTTTAAATTATTTAACATTATTTAAATTATATACTAATATTTACAGAATATATGATAAATAATGTGAAAGTTGAAAATCTCTCAATTAAGTTTGGTAATCAAACTATATTAAAAAATATTTCTTTTAATATTTCTTCAAAAAATTCTATTTGTGTAATTGGTCAGGGCTCATCAGGAAAAACAACTCTTTTAAAATGTATTATTGGATTGGTCAAACCTTCCAGAGGAGATATATATTTTGATAATACACACATCAATAAAGATTTGGTCAATAAGAGTGAATTTAATTTAAAAAATTTGGGTGTTGTATTCCAAAAAGATGCACTTTTTGACAGTTTGACTGTTTGGGAAAATATTATGTTTAAAGGTCTCTACAAGAAAAGCAAAAAACAAAACTTCAATGAATCACTGTCTCTCTTAAAAATGGTTGATTTAGCTGACGATGTTGCAAGTTTATATCCTAACGAACTTTCCGGTGGAATGAAAAAAAGAGTGGCTATTGCAAGAGCAATAGCATTTAAACCCAATTTCCTATTTTTAGATGAACCAACAGCTGGTTTAGACCCTATAAAGTCAAATAAAATATTCAAAATTATTAAAGATTTATCAAAAAAAAGAGAAATGGCAGTTTTTGCAATCTCGTCTGACATAAGAGGAGCTGTAGAAAATTTTAGAGAAATAATTTTTCTAGAAAACAAAAAAATACACTGGAAAGGTAAAAGTACCGAAGTAAAACTGACTTCTAATAAATCTTTATTAAATTTTATAAAAAAATCTAATCTTTTTTAAGCATAGCGCAGCCAGCTGTTGAATCTATTCCAGGTTCTACATAACAAGCACTTATTACATCTGGACTCATAATTTTACCGAAGTTGTAACCTCTGCTGTTAGGAGCTACCCACGTGAAAGTTTCATTATCTGGGTGGATAATACCATAAAAAGTCTTAGATCCGTCTGTGTATGTAAAACTACCTTTAAATCTTCTATCCGTTTGCTCAGTTATGATAACTTTCTTTTCCCAAGTTTTTAAACCTTTTGATTCAGATATTGTCTTGTTGATTCCCAACCACTCTCCTTTTAAATTAGGAATATTTTGGTCAGCAAAACCAACAAAAGGCAAACAAGCAATTATTAAAGTAAAAAAATGTTTCATATATTGTAAATTAGATTTATTTTGTCAATTTCAACATTCTATTTCAAATTTGTTTTATAATCAATTTTTCAAATGTTAGATTTAAAAAAAATAATAAAATTATACTTTTCAAAAAATCTTTTAATTGTTTTTTTAATGGGTATTGTAAGTGGTTTACCTTTGTACTTAATATTATCAACACTCGCGATATGGCTTACAAGAGAAAATATAGACTTATCAACAATAGGTCTGTTTAGTCTTACCCAAATACCTTGGACTGTTAAATTTTTGTGGGCACCAATATTAGATAATTACAAAATTCCATATCTTACTAATAAATTTGGTAGAAGAAAATCTTGGTTAATGATTATTCAGTTTTTTTTATCAATTTCGGTAATATTTCTTGGTATTAATGATCCAGTGGGAACCATTTCGGTAAACTACTTTGAAACTAACCTAATAATTAGTCAAATTTACCTCACAGCCTTATTTGCTTTGTTAGTATCATTTTTTTCGGCAAGTCAGGACATTGTTATAGATGCTTACAGGATTGAAATTCTTAAAGAATCCGAGCAAGGAGCTGGGGCTGCTATGACCCAAGCTGGGTATAGAATTGGGGGTATTATTTCAGGTGCTGGAGCTTTATATCTAAGAGAATATATTAGCTGGGAATTAGTATTTATTTCACTAGGTCTAACAATCTTGTTATTTTTCTTAATTACAATTTTTCTTCCTGATACTGTAAACAAGAAAACTAGAGATACTGGAGCAAGAGATTACTTCAACCCACTCAAAGAATTTATTTTTCGCGTAAACTTTAGACGGGTATTCTTGATACTTTTATTTATTTTTTCATTTAAACTTTGTGATGCAGTCGCAGGAGTTATGGCAAACCCTTTTTATGTCAAAGTTGGTTTTACAAATATTGAGATTGCAAATGCTAGTAAAATTTTAGGTATTTTTGCAACTATAATTGGAGTTTTTATTGGAGGAATATTCGTAAAATATTATGGGATTTTAAACGCACTTGTTATTTCAGGATTTCTTCAAATGCTTTCCAATTTACTTTTTTTCTTTTTATCAGAAATTGGTCCAAATTATAATTTTTTATTAATAACTGTTTTAGGAGAAAATATATCAGGTGGGCTTGGTTCAGCAGCTTTCGTAGCCTATTTATCTCGGCTATGTAATTTAAATTATACTGCAACGCAGTACGCGTTATTATCGTCTTTCATGGGTATTGCTAGAACATTTGTTGCTTCTCCTTCAGGTTTTTTTGTTGAAATTCTGGGATGGTCAAGTTTTTTTCTTTTTTCTACATTTTTTGCTTTACCAGGATTATTTATTTTATTTTGGATGAAAAAAAAGTTCCCTTTAAAGGCGCAGGTCACCTATTAATTTTCTTGAGTAATTTGTTTAAATTCATCAAGAGTTCTAAATTTCTTATGAGCATTAATATTAAGAAAATATTTTTTTAGAATAGGATACTTGTCAATAAATGATGAATTAATTTGGTCTAGTTTACCTGAATAAAACCAATATATTACTCTCCAAGCTGTAATGTCTGCAATACTAAACTTATCAGTAAAAAAATTATTATCACTTGAGAAATTTTTCAACAATTCTTCTAAATATGAAAACCAGATTGGAAGATCATTTTTAATAAAAAGTTTTCTTAGTTTTTTTGATTTTTCAAAATTTTTATCACGCATTTCTGCCCTTATTGAGGGTGCAATTTTGTTGGTAATTTCGTTTGCCCAATCTATAACTTGATTAATTATCAAAATTTTTACTTCGTCTTTTTCATATAAAGATGCTTTTTTAGCACAAAATACTGCAAGCGAATGGGTATGACCGAATTGCTTATTATTGTAAACCATTACAGGTAATTGACCAAAAGGGAATTTTTGTTTTTGTTTTGGCCAATCTGCTCTAGGCACTCTATCATACGTATAAGGGATTTTTGCGTATGAAAGACAAAGCCTTAGTATATCTACTCTCCAAAAATTGAAGTCAAAATAAACAAGTTTTATTGTCATTTTTCAGCGAAAGCTTTTTCAATTACGAATCCACCTTGTATTTGTGTTGAACCCTCAGATGAACCTTTTTTTTCAAAAAGTGTTTTAAGATCAAATGTCATGTCCTCAGAACCACAAATCATAACTCTGTCAAGTTTTGGATCAAAGTTTTCAATATTGAGATAGTTTGTAAGCTTATTCTCGTCAATCCATGTTGTTATTCGACCAGTTCTTTCAAAGTCTTCTCTTGTAACAGAGTTAAAATATAAAAAATTTCCTTTTGTGATTTCAGAATATAATTCATCACTATTAAGATTTTCTAGAAAATCTTTGTACGCTAATTCTTTTACCTCTCTGACGGTGTGAGTTAATATTACTTTATTAAATTTTTCGTATGTTTCGGGATCTCTTATTATACTCATAAAAGGTGCTAAGCCAGTACCAGTAGAAAGTAAAAATAGATTTCTACCAGGCAAGAGGTAGTCACAAACCAATGTTCCTGTTGATTTTGAATTTATAAGAATTTGGTCTTTTAATTTTATGTGCTGTAATTTACTTGTAAGCGGGCCATTTGGAACTTTAATAGAAAGAAATTCTAAGTGATCTTCGTGATTAGGACTTGCAATAGAATACGCTCTTAGCAGAGGTCTATTTTCAACTTCAAGACCAATCATTGCAAATTCACCATTTTTAAATCGAAATGTCTTATTTCTTGTAGTTTTAAAACTGAATGTTTTATTGGTCCAATGTTTAATATCGATAACTGTTTCTGAAAGTAAAGCCATTTGATTTATTCAAATTAATTAATAATAAAAATATAAAATTCTGTTGGAAATATGATATAAAAAATATATAAATTTCATTCTTATGACAAGCATTAATATTAGAAAATTAGCACATTCTGAAATGGATCTTTACAGAAAACCACTTCTACCAGAAACCTGGAGTTGTTTCCCTGTTGATAGAGATATTGATACTCAACAACTCAGAAAGATTTTACAAAAAGATCTTGATAAAATTAGATCTGGCGCCGAAAAAGATCCATTTAGTAATTCAATAAATATGCTTGCGCTCGATATTTCTAGAAGACTGGAAAAAGGTAAGTTAAATTATTCTGCGCTTGAGGCATTAATTCAAAGGTTGGCTGTTGGATCAGTAGGATTAAAAGTTGATAAACTAAAAAAATATATCGGAGAAGTTGATCTAGATAAGAATAATAAAACTATTAAAAACTTATTTAAAAAAATTATTTCTAATCCTGATAAAACAAAAAAATCATTTTCTGATTTTAAAAAATCAATCGAAAAAGATGTATTTGGAATTGTATTAACTGCACACCCAACATTCGGAATGACTGAGGATACTCTAAAGAATATTGCATCTATGGCGACTATGACGGATTATCAAGGAAAAAAAATTTCAATTACAGAAGTAAAGAAAATAATAAAAAAAATATTTCAGACTGAACAACGACCTGATAAAAATATCACACTCAATTTTGAGCACAATATTTCTTTAGTTGCATTAAAAAACTTACAAGAAGCCTTAATTATTTTTTACGGGCAATTATTTGAATTTACTAAAGAGGAGTTTCCTCAAGATTATTTAACATTAACACCCAGGTTTTTTAGTTTACATACCTGGGTTGGTTATGATGTTGATGGAAGAGGCGATATTTCATGGATAGATACTTTTACTAAAAGACTTCTTGTCAAGATTGAACAATTGGTTATTTATCAAGAAAACTTAAATTGTATTTTAAAAAAAATTTCAAGGAAAGATAATTTTTTTAAAAAAGTTTTGAGTATTAAAGACATTTTGGATGTATCAATCAGTATCAATAAAAAAATCTTTGAAGATTTAACAGAAGATCAATTAATTAAAAACAATAAAAAAATTAAAAGGATTTCAAACTTTATCTTTAGAAATAAAAAAAACTTATTAATTTCCACAGGTATAATAAAAAACACATTAGATGAAGTATTAAATTTCATATTCGAAAAAAAAATTAAGAATAAAGATTCTATTTTGAAGGATCTGTATATTTTGAAAGCACAAGTTCATAATTTTGGTCTTGGTTTAGCCAGAACGCAAGTAAGGTTAAATTCAAGCCAGCTTAACAATGCAATTTCAAAAGAAATTAATTTACTAGGTGATCCTAATGATCCTTCAAACAAAAGCACGTATCTGAATTCTGTTTCAAAACTTATTGAGAATGTAAAACCTGTAAATATTAATTTTGGTACATTAGTTGACGAAAATATGAATGCTAAAAGGTATTTTATGATTTTAGCACAAGCATTTAAATACATTGACTCAGACCAACCAATAAGATTCCTTATAGCTGAATGTGATTATGCATTAACGGCCCTAACTGCACTTTATTATGCTAAATTATTTAATATTGAAAATAAAATTGATATTTCTCCACTATTTGAAACAGAAAAAGCGCTTGCCAGTGGTCATACAATAATTGAAACATTAATAAAAAATAATCACTACAAAAAATATATTTTGGCACGGGGAAAAATTTGCATTCAAACAGGTTTTTCAGATGCAGGTAGATATCTTGGACAGACAGCTGCAGTTCTCTCGATTGAAAATCTTCAAAGAAAAGTAGCAAAAGTACTTCATGACAACGGCATGAAGAATATACAGCTTCTAATATTTGATACGCATGGAGAATCAATTGGAAGAGGTGGACAT
>CACBWF010000029.1 GCA_902542925.1 uncultured Alphaproteobacteria bacterium | reverse complement strand
CACTAAAAAACTTTAAAAAAGAGTGGTCAGTTGAAAATCTTTATTATTTTCTTGAGGATCCAAAAAACTACATTTCTGGAACAAAAATGATATATAAAGGTTTAAAAAAATCTGAAGACAGGATAAATCTGATTCAATATTTGAAATCACTTAAATAATGAAACGTGAGTTTGCTTCGTTTGTTAATTTTTTAAATGATTTTGCAAATATAAGCAGCAAAATATTAACTAAAAAATTTAGGAAAAAATTTAACTTTGAGTCTAAAAAAGATGGAAGCTTTGTTACAGATATTGACAAAGAAATTGAGGAATTATTTAGACGTAAAGTAAAACAAGTGTATCCTTCTCATGGAATTTATGGTGAAGAATTTGGTTATTCTAATAAAAATTCTGAATACGTTTGGGTTATAGATCCTCTTGATGGCACACATAGTTTTATATCTGGCAAACCCCTTTTTGGTACACTAATTTGTCTCACATTTCATAGAATTCCTGTAATAGGTTTAATTGATGTTCCAATCCTAAAAGAAAGATGGGTAGGCGGAAAAGATTTAGGTGTTTTTTTTAATAAAAAAAGATGCCTACCTATCGGAGGAGAAAAAACATTGAATCAATCGATAGTTTCATCTACATCAACGCTAATGTTCAAGGGTATATATGAAAATAAAATAAAAAAGATTTATAAAAAATCAAAATTTCCAATATTTGGAACGGATTGTTACGCGTATGGTCTTTTGTTATCAAAAAAAATTGACCTCATTATTGAAAATAACATGAAACCTTGGGATTACTTAGCTCAGGTGGCATTGATAAATGAACTTGGCGGTATTATATCAGATTGGTCAGGAAATGAATTAGATATTAGTTCGAAAGGTCAGGTAATTGCTACTTCATCAAAAAAATGCTACGAGGAAGCAATTAAAATATTATCAACAAAAAAATAAGTATGATTTATAAACTATTTACCTTTTATATGGTTACGTGTTTTTTCTTTCCTAAAAACTTAAGTGTGAAGGAAGAAAATTATAACTACATGCATGGGATGGCAATGCATGGGGATTTAAAATATAAAAAAAATTTTAAAAATTTTGAATATTCTAACCCTGATGCCCCCAAAAAAGGGAAAATTAAACTTTCTGCTATTGGAACATTTGATAACTTAAATCCTTACATACTAAAAGGGGTAGCTGCTTATCAGACCAGTTATTTATTTGAAACTTTAATGAAATCATCATTTGATGAACCATTTAGTCAATACGGGTTATTAGCTGAAAAAGTTATGTTACCTGATCACAGAAAATGGGTTCGTTTCAAATTAAGAAATTTTGCCAAATTCTCTGATGGAACAAAAGTTACATCCGACGATGTGATTTTTTCATTCAAGATTCTTATGTCAAAAGGACATCCGGCATGGAAAAATTATTACAATCAGGTTGAAGAAGTTTTAAAGATTAATGAATTAGAAGTACAATTTAATTTTTCAGGTGAAACTAATCGAGAACTACCTTTAATTATTGGTTATCAATTACCAATTTTTTCGAAAAAATATTGGTCAAATAAACAATTTGATAAAACTACATTAGATCCTCCTGTTGGAAGCGGACCATATCTAATCTCAGATTTACAACCTGGAAGAAGTATTACTCTTAAAAGGGATCCTAATTACTGGGGAAAGAATCTTAATGTAAACAGAGGAAGGTATAACTTTGACGAAATACATACTGATTACTATAGGGATGTAACGGTTGCACTTGAGGCTTTTAAATCAGGAGCATATGATTTTAGAATAGAAAACTCTTCGAAAAATTGGGCAACAGCCTACAATTTCAATGCAACAAAAAATGGACAAGTAATTGTTGAAGAAATTCCTTATTCAAGACCAAGTGGAATGCAAGGTTTTGCATTCAATATACGAAAACCAATTTTCAAAAATAGAAATGTTAGAAAAGCACTTACTTATGCATTTGATTTTGAATGGTCAAATAAAAATTTATTTTATAATGCATATACTAGAACAAAAAGTTTTTTTGATAATTCTGAATTGTCTTCCCAAAGTTATCCATCAAAGAAAGAACTTAAAATACTTGCAAAATTTAAAGACAAGATCCCACCAGAAATTTTCAATGAAATATATCAACCTCCAAGAACAGATGATAAGGAAAACGGTTTAAGAAAAAACTTAAGAACTGCGAGGAGAATTCTTAAGGACGAAGGATGGATAATTCAAAATGATATGCTAACAAATAAAATTACTGGGGAAGTACTTAAATTTGAAATACTGCTAAGATCTCCCCTTTTTGAAAGAATAGTATTACCTTTAAAACGTAACTTTAAAAAACTTGGAATTGAAGTTTCAATCAGAACAGTTCAGGATGACTCCCAATATCAAAAAAGACTTGAAGAATTTGATTTTGACATGGTCGTTACTAATTTCGGTTCAGTAATCTCTCCTGGAAATGAACAAAAAAATTGGTGGAGTTCAGAAGCTGCCGATCAGCCAGGTACCCAAAATATAATTGGGGTGAAAAACCCTGTAATTGATGAAATAATAGATAAATTGATTAGTGCGAATGATAGAGAAGAGTTAGTTCTGTATACTAAGGTTCTTGATAGAATTCTTTTGTTTAACTATTATTTAATTCCTCAATTTCATATTGGACACTATAGAGTTGCATATTGGAATAAAATCTCAAGACCAGAAATAACGTCAAAATATGATTTGGGATTTGATTTTTGGTGGTTTGATGAAAAAAAAAATGAGAATTTAGGTGATTTAGAATTTTATAAAAAGGAAAATGTAGAAAACAAAAATAACTATCTCTTAATAACAATATTGGTTGTTACATTTATATATTTTTACAGGAAAAGAAAACGATGATTAATTATATATTAAGAAGAATTTTTTTGATTATTCCAACTTTGCTAGGAATATTGATTGTAAATTTTTTAATAATACAAGCTGCCCCAGGTGGACCTGTTGAGAAAGTAATAGCTCAAATCAAAGGAAATGAAGTTTCCGTGACAGAAAGATTTTCTAGCTCTGGTGGAGAGCAAACCAATACAGCGCAAAACAAGATACAGTCTAATTTTAACGATTCAAAATATAGGGGATCTCAAGGAATAGATCCTGACCTAATAAAAGAATTAGAAAAACAGTATGGGTTTGATAAACCAGCTTATCAAAGGTTTTTTTTAATGTTAAAAAATTATGTTATGTTTGATTTCGGTGAGAGCTTTTACAAAGACAAAAAAGTAATTGAATTAATTAAGGAAAAACTACCTGTTTCAATTTCACTGGGATTGTGGACAACACTCATAATTTATTTGATTTCTATCCCCTTGGGAATCAAAAAAGCTGTGAAAGACGGATCTGAGTTTGATATTTATACATCTTCTTTAGTAATTATTGGTTATGCTATACCAGGATTTTTATTTGCAATTTTTTTAATAGTACTTTTTGCGGGGGGGAGTTATTTTGATTTTTTTCCACTAAGAGGCTTGGTTTCTGATAATTGGTCAGAATTAAACACATTAAATAAAATAAAAGATTATTTTTGGCATCTAGCACTACCAATTTTAGCCATGGTAATTGGTGGTTTTGCAAGTCTTACAATGTTAACCAAAAATGCATTTCTTGATGAAATTAATAAGCAGTATGTCGTAACTGCTCGTGCAAAAGGGATAAGTGAAAAAAAAGTACTTTACGGACATGTATTTAGGAATGCAATGCTTATTGTCATTTCGGGATTTCCGGCAGCATTTATTAATATTTTGTTCACTTCATCTTTATTAATAGAAGTAATTTTTTCACTTGATGGTTTAGGTTTGCTTGGTTTTGAAGCGGCTCTTGGAAGAGATTACCCTGTTGTCTTCGGTAGCTTGTATATTTTCACATTAATAGGCTTATTGCTAAAACTAATAAGTGACTTAACTTATGTCTTGATAGATCCAAGAATTGATTTTGAAACAAGGTAAAATATATGAATTTTTCGCCACTCACTTTAAGAAGAATAGAAAACTTCAAAAATAATAAAAGAGGTCTGTATTCTACGTACATTTTTCTTTCAATGTTTTTAGTTTCTATTTTTGCTAATTTTATAGCTAATGATAAACCTTTATTTGTTTTTTTTGATAAAAAAATTTTATTTCCAGTAATTGAAAGTATACCTGAAACATTTTTTGGGGGGGAATTTGAAACTGAAGCAGACTATAAAGATCCATTTGTTATTGAACTAATAAATAAAAATGGCTTTTTAATTATGCCATTAATTGAATACTCATATGAAACCATTAATTATGATTTAGATGTACCATCACCATCTCCGCCCAGCCTTGAGAATATTCTTGGTACTGACGATCAAGGACGTGATGTTCTTTCAAGATTGATATATGGTTTTAGAATCTCTGTTTTTTTTGGGCTAATTTTAACTATCTTATCTACAATTATAGGGGTCGCCATTGGAGGAATTCAAGGTTACTTTGGAGGGAAAATTGATTTATTTGGGCAAAGAATTATAGAAGTTTGGTCAGGATTACCCGTATTGTACCTTCTAATAATAATTTCAAGTTTTGTAGAGCCTAGTTTTTGGATTTTATTACTCATAATGTTACTCTTTAGCTGGATGGCTCTTGAGGGTGTTGTGAGAGCAGAATTTTTAAGAGCCAGAAATTTTGAATATGTAAAAGCTGCAAAAGCACTTGGGGTAAGCGATTGGAAAATAATGATAAGGCACGTTTTACCTAATGCAATGGTTGCAACTTTAACTTTGTTACCATTTATATTATCTGGATCAATTGCTACACTAACCTCCTTAGACTTTTTAGGATTTGGTCTCCCTCCAGGTTCACCTTCCTTAGGAGAAATGGTGGCACAAGGTAAGGCTAACCTTCAAGCACCTTGGTTAGGTTTGTCGGCATTTATAACATTATCACTCCAATTAAGTTTACTAGTTTTTATTGGTGAGGCAGTTAGAGATGCTTTTGACCCAAGAAAGGTGAAATAATGTCTAAAATCCTTGATGTAAAAGAATTAAATGTGTCTTTCAATGTTAATAAAAACAATATTGAAGCGGTCAGAAATAGCACTTTCACAATCTCTAAAGGTAAAACACTTGCGATTGTAGGAGAGAGTGGTTCAGGAAAATCTGTAACTGCACTCTCAATTCTTAAACTTTTATCACAAAATTCAAAAACATCTATCTCAGGAAAAATTATTTTTAAGAATAAAGATTTATTGTCTATTCCTGAAAAAAAATTAATGGATATTAGAGGAAAAAAAATCTCAATGATTTTTCAAGAACCCATGACTTCACTAAATCCATTGCACACCATAAAAAAACAAATTATTGAGTGTTTGGAAAATGGTGTAAATAAAAAAAAAGATGATCAGGAAAAAAAGTGCATTAATCTTCTAAACCTTGTTGGTATTAAAGAAGCGGAAACTAGGCTTGATGACTATCCTCATCAATTGTCTGGAGGGCAAAGACAAAGAATTATGATTGCTATGGCGATTGCAAATAATCCTGATATTTTAATTGCTGATGAGCCAACTACAGCACTTGATGTAACAATTCAAAAACAAATTTTGGAATTACTTGATGAATTAAGAAAAAAAATTGGTATGTCACTTTTGATAATTTCTCACGATTTAAATATTGTAAAAAAAATCTCTCACTTTGTGTGTGTTATGAAAAACGGAGAAATAATTGAACAAGGGACAACTAAGAAGATTTTTGAAAATCCAAGTCACTCTTACACTAAGTCTTTGATAAATTGCGTTCCTAAAAATAAAACTAATTTAGATTATAAGAATAATGAAGTTATTCTCGAAGCAAAGGATATAAGTGTTGATTATAAGCTAAAAAATAATTTTTTCTTTGACAAAAAATCTAAATTTAGTGCTGTTAAAAAAATAAGTTTCTCTGTAAGGAAAGGTGAAACTTTAGGAATTGTTGGCGAGAGTGGTTCTGGAAAATCTTCTCTCGCTCAGGCAATTTTAAATTTAATTAATTTTAATGGTGAACTATATTTCAAAAAACAAAAGATTTCTCACATCAACGAAGCTTCATTTAGAAGTTTGAGAAAAAATATCCAAATAATATTTCAGGACCCTTTCGCATCTTTAAGCCCAAGAATGAATATATACGATATAATTGGAGAGGGCTTAACTGTCCACAAAATTGGTAGTAAAAAAAATCGCAATAAATTAATACATGAGATTATCAATGAAGTTGGGTTAGATTTAGACATGTTAAATCGTTATCCTCACGAATTTTCAGGTGGACAACGACAAAGAATCGCAATTGCTAGAGCTCTTATACTTAAACCCGATCTAATTATACTTGATGAACCAACCAGCGCTTTAGATATGACAGTCCAGTCTCAGATAATAGATTTATTATTAAAACTTCAGAAAAAAGAAAAGTTAACATACATCTTTATTAGCCATGACCTCAAGGTTATCAAGGCATTATCAGATAATATTCTTGTTATGAAAGATGGTAATGAAATTGAGTATGGGAATAAAAAAACCATATTTGAGAAGCCCAGAAACACTTACACCAAAAATTTAATAAAATCGGCTTTTTTATAGTCGACTATTTTGATATTTCTTTTAAGAAGTGACTTAGTGCTCTAATACCCATAGCCTCACCTCCTTGATAACTACAAAAACTATTTCCATTTGTCCAAGCCATCATATCTATATGTATCCAGGGTATATTTTTTGACACAAATTCTTCAAGAAATAATGCTGCAGTAATTGCACCTCCAAATGGGCCAGAACTGATATTACTTATATCCGCATGTTGAGATTTTAGTAGTGAAGTATAGTTCTTCCACAATGGCAACTCCCATAAAGGATCTCCAACTGCTTCAGATGATTTAATTAATTTTTGTGATATAAATTTATCATTACAAAAAAAACTTGGTACCTCTTGTCCCAAAGCAACTCTTGAGGCTCCTGTAAGTGTGGCTAAATCTATTATTAAATCGGGGTTGAATTCACATGCATAAGCTAATGCGTCAGCCATTATTAGTCTTCCTTCTGCATCAGTATCTTTAATTTCTACAAAAGTTCCTTTTCTACTTTTAACAATATCTGAAGGTCTCATAGACTTTGATGAAACTGAGTTTTCAACGAGGCAAAGCAAAAGTTTTAAATCTACATTAGTATCTTCTTGAATAAGTAGTTTTGTCAGACCAATGCAATTTGCTGCCCCTCCCATATCCTTTTTCATTAGACTCATTCCAGAACCAAGTTTTAAATTTAGTCCTCCCGTATCAAATGAAACTCCTTTTCCTATTATAATAACTTTTTTTTTCTTACCTCTTTTTTTATTTCTCCAATTAAATTCTGAGAGAATAGGTTGTTTTGACTCATCTGCACCTTTACCCACTTCATAGATCAAAGGGAATTGTTTTTTTAAAACCGACGAATGATAAATTTTTTTTGAATTAACAATTTTTTTAAATTGATCATTGGCAATACCATTTATTTCTTTTGGACCAAGTAAATTAGCTGGAGTATTTATTAAATCTCTCACTAGAAAAATAACATCAGCTAAATCTTTAACATTTTTTGGGACCTGTAAATTTTTATTTTTATTATTGAGAATTTTTTTTGACTTAAATTTTTCGAACTTATACTGCCCTAGTTTCCAGCCTAAAGTAACGTTAGCTAGGTATCTTTCATCATTTAAGTTTGAAATTGAAAAGTTGAAGTTTTTTGAAAAGTTAAAAAGTTTCATTCCTATTAAAATCATAAAATAGTTTTTTTCAAGAGTTGTAAACTCAGAAAAGTTGTGAAGAAAAATATGGATATTAAAATCGTCTTCTAACATGTAATTATCTGGGAATGAAAACTTTCGATTGAATTTTTTTGAAGTTTCATCATTTGACTTGAAACTAAAAAAGATAGATTTGTTTTTTTTTTTTATTGTCATTTTATTTTACATATATATATTGGCGTTATTATATTTGAAATGATAAACTTTAGAACCACCTTTTTATCTTTATTTCTGGCTTCTTTATTTGCCATTTGCTTCCCTGAAATTTTACATGCGGCAACTACTAGCGATGAACCTATATCATTAAACTTGGTACTAAGCCCTATTGGGCTATTTTGTTTACTTATTTTTGTATTAGCCTACGCTTTTGTTATGGCTGAGGAATATACGCATTATAGGAAAGCAAAACCAGTCATACTGGCAGCTACAATTATCTGGGGTGTGATTGCTTTATACGCTAGTAATGATCCAAATCTATCTACCCATTGGGCAGAGAAACAATTTAAACACCTCATTCTAGAATTTGCTGAATTATTCTTTTTTCTATTTGTTGCTATGACTTTTGTTAACTCCCTAACAGAGAGGAGAGTTTTTGATGCTTTATGTTCTTGGTTATCAAATAATCAATTTAGTTTTAAGAAAATTTTCTGGATTACCGGTGTCATAGCTTTTTTTCTTTCACCAATTGCAGATAATCTAACGACAGCCTTAATTCTAGGTACAGTTGTACTAGTTGTAGGTAAAGGTAATAAAAATTTCATAACAATTGGAATGATTAATATAGTTGTCTCAGCTAATGCTGGCGGTGCGTTTTCACCATTTGGAGATATAACAACGCTTATGATATGGCAAAGAGGTTTCGTATCATTTTTTGACTTTTTTAATATTTTTGTTCCTTCAGTTGTAACTTACATAATACCAGCTGTGATAATGTCACTTTTCATTTCAAATAAAATTCCTGAAGGTGATGGAAAAAAAGTTGAAATCCTTCCTGGAGGACAGGTTATTGCAGCACTTGGGATTTTCACTATCATTTTTACAGTTTCAGGACATCAAATTTTGCATATGCCACCAGTTTTTGGAATGATGTTTGGATTAGGAGCTCTGGGAACTTATGGATATTTTCTAAAAACCAAATATCCTAAAAATAACAAATTTGATATTTTTGTTCAAACAGGAAGAGCTGAGTGGGACA
>CACBWF010000028.1 GCA_902542925.1 uncultured Alphaproteobacteria bacterium | reverse complement strand
AAACAATGTCATTCTACACAGCTTTAACAGGACTTAATGGATCGCAGTCAGATATATCAGCAACATCAAATAATATAGCTAACGTTAATACGACTGGTTTTAAAAGATCTAGAGCAGAATTTGGTGATATTTTTGCGACCTCACCTCTTCAGAATGCATCATCTTCGATCGGTTCAGGAACAATTTTAAAAGGTGTAAAACAACAGTTTACTCAGGGAAATATTAGTTCGTCATTAAACGCTCTTGATTTAGCAATTTCTGGACAAGGATTTTTTGCTCTGCAACCATCTTTAACATCAACACAAACTGTATACACTAGAAACGGATCTTTTAACGTTAATAATGATAGATACGTTGTTGATTCATCTGGACAGTTTGTTTTGGCCTATCCTGTTAACGCCGACGGATCTGTCACAGCTAAAGACTTAGTTAGTGCAAATCCACTTCAACTACCAATTACATCTGGAACACCTCAAGCTACATCAAACATAGAGTTAGGAGTTAACGTTCCAGCAACAGCACCAGTGATTACAGAAAAAGCTGAGTTTTCAACAGGGTATACATTTAGTCCAACGAATCCAGAATCATTCAATAATTCAACATCAATCACTATCTTTGATGATTTGGGTAACCCAACAATTGCAACAATTTATTTTATTCGTACTCAAGCAGCATCAGCAGCTGATCCTACCAATAAATTTGAAACTAGATTAGTTATAAATAATACAGTAATTGAACCTGATTTAGTTAAAGCTGTTGATGATACAAAACAACCAATTTTTATTGATAGATTTGGTCAACAAACTACAAATGTTCCTGATGATAACTACTTCCTTGAAGGAAAAGGTTCTGCACTGTTTAAAGCTGATAGTTTGCGAACACTTGTTGATTCTACTCCTGCCAAAGTGACTGGTGAAACAAGTGCTTTTGATTTTGGTGAAGAGGGAGATAAAACAGTAAACATTGTTACAGATCCAGTTCAATTTAACTCAACAAGAGAAAGTGGAGATACAACTTCTAATACTTATTGGGGAAAAAATTTTTTAACAATTAACGTTGATAATGCTGATCAGCCAATTAATATCGATATCAGACCTGGTTCATATAATGCTGCTGCACTTGCAGCAGAAGTTCAAAGAGCTATCAATACTGCTTATGGGGATGATAAAAAAATTCAAGTAGTTCAAAACGTTGATGATACAATTACAATTGATCTTCTTAAGCTTAATGCTGATGGTACATCGACAGGTTTAACAACACCAATTTCAGTTGATTTACTCTCATCTTCTTATGTTTCTTCAATTGAAAATTTAACTTTGACTGGTGCTTCACCAGACTTTACCAAAGAGCAATTTTTGGCTCATACACAGGCAAGACTTAATGCAACACTTAATGATTATGCAGTTGATGCAACTAACGATACTGTTGATAACGCAACAGCACTTGGTGTAAGTAATAAATTATTCGCTAGAGGTGTTGGTCAAACCATGACAGGTATTCTGGAATTTAACCAGGCATTTTCTGTTAGTAGAAAATCCTCTGCCAATAATTTAACATCTGTTACTGATAACAATAGATTTATGACACATTCTTATTTTGGTAGTGCACCGCAGCTTAACGTTTATGATAATAAGAATGCACTGTCAGCAAACGCTAGTTCAAATCTTATTGAATACGATCAGTCAGAAAATACTGTAAAATTTTATTTTGGTAATTCAGGTGACCCAGGGTTAACCGTTAATGAAAAAATAAGAATGATTGGTAAATTTGCAACAGCTGATGCAACAAATAGTAATTTTGTCAACGGTAGAGAATTTACGGTTATTTCAACTGGAACTACTTCTGGTCACTATTATGTTGAGTGTAGCACTTCAGGAATGAATTTTCCTGATGGAGACTTTAACTTAAGTTCAACAAATAATTCAGCAAATGCATACAGTGACGAATCTGACGATCTAGAGGCATTTTTTGAAGGGTCATCAAATGTGTTTAAAGGAGCTACAGATAATTTTAGTAGTAGCAAGGTTGTTATAAGAGAGATTGGTTCTGAAAATAAACACTCTTATACAAATAAACAAATGACAAACGCAAGTGTCACTAATGGTGCTACCAATATCATTACAATTGACGGTGAAGAGTTTGCTTTGACTGATAGTGCAGGAAGCGCAGTAGATTCAGCTGCAAAACTTGGTCTTGGAACATCATCTAATGAAGATGCTACATTTACTGTTGCAACTCATTGGGTCGATGAGAAGGATCCTCCAATTGAAGTAACATATGATGAATTAAATCAAAGACTTCAATTTGAAGTTGATAGAAACGTACTAGGTACTGGAACTGATAGTAACTTTAATAGTTTTAAACTTTCAGGTGCAGCGACAGCAAGTTCGACTAATAATCTTGGAATTCCTGCATTAGCAAGTGCAACTGAGACACTTATTAAAGGTGGAGAAAAATTCTCAGGGGGTACATTTGTTGCTGATGGAGCTGAAATTCAATTAAACGATAAAAGATTTGGGATTAAGGTAGAATATAATAGTGAACTTCAGGCATTTGATTTCAAGAGTGGAACTACTGGAGAAGCTATCGCTGCAAACGGAGCAATTGGAGTTACAACAGCTCAGTCCGCTTCAAGTATTGTAGTTGGTAGATATTCCTTATCAACAACTAATGGATCACCCGTTGATACTACAGATTTTTTTGCAGGAGACAACCATTTACTTGGGATAGGAGCTAATAAAACTACTACCACTACGGATGCAGCAGGACTTGCTGCTAAACCTGCAGTAGCAACTGGAGCTGCAGCAACTGAGGCCTTAACAGAAGTCTTTAAGCTTACAGCTAATAATAATGAAAATATTTTTAACGTTTCAGTAAACGGTGTAAGTGGTATTTTAGAAATTCCTCCTGGTTTTTATGTTGGATCAACTCTTGCTGATGCATTACAAGAGAGAATAAATCAAGTTGAGGACTCAACTGGTACAACAGCAGGCGGTATTACTGTTTCTTATAATTCCGCAACAAATAATTTTACATTTACCAATGGTGTTACTGGAAGAGATTCAACATTAAAAGTTAAAGGCGCTGCCAGATTTGGTCTAAATGACGTAGATCTAGGTGTTGGATCGGTTCCTCAAATTTACAATCTACAACAAGCAACAACTGAAGCAGGTGTCGCATTATTTGTAGATGCTGATGGAAATAAGGTTGAAACACCTCCAACTAACTTAGTAAGTGGTTATTTTCCACTTTACATTGATGAAGGCGAATTAACTTTTGATAAATCAGGTAGAATTATAAGTCCCAAACAAGGTGTACATTATGAGAAACAGGAAGCTGGTTTTAGTATTGATCTAGATATTGATTATACACAATCTACGCAGCTTGCTCAACCGTTCTCAGTAACTAACGTAACACAGGATGGTTTTACATCTGGTAGATTAGATGGTCTAGAAATTGATGCTTCCGGGACGGTTAGAGCAAACTATACAAATGGACAAAATAATCCGTTAGGTAAAATTGTATTAGCAAACTTTAACAACCAAAATGGTCTAAAACAAATTGGTAACGCGACTTATGTTGAAACTGCAGTTTCTGGTACAGCAACAGTGGGTGAAGCGGGATCTGAGGGTTTTGGAACAATTCTTTCAGGTTCACTGGAAAGATCTAATGTTGATATTACCGAAGAATTGGTAAACTTGATTACAGCTCAAAGAAACTTCCAGGCTAATGCTAAATCCATTGAAACAACGGCTGCAACAACACAGCAAATTGTAAACATTAGAATGTAATTGGTGGTATTAAACTATGGATAGAATGGCTCAAACTGCTCTCAACAGTCTAAAAATGATTATGGAAAACCAGACTGCAACAAGTCATAATTTAGCAAATATAAATACACCTGGTTATAAACAAGATGTAGCAATTGATTTTAGTAGTGTTTTTTTAAGTAGAAATGAAGGTATTGAACCAAGAATAGTTTCTTCGAGAAACACTGGTGGATTTTCTCTAGAACAAGGTCAAATGGAGAACACACAAAATCCACTTGATTTAGCTTTTAAGGATGAAGGATACTTTGTTATTCAACCAAAAAATGGGGGTATAGCCCTATCTCGAAGAGGAGATTTACAAACTAGCGAGAACGGAGAGCTTCTTGACGGTGCGGGCAATAAAATTCTTGATAATGGCTTAGCTCCAATAATTATTCCCGCTTACAGAAGTATTACATTTTCACCTCAAGGTGAGATTAGGGTAAAAGCCCTTGGAGATGCGCCAGAGGCCCCTCCACAAAATATTGGATTAATAGCAACATATAAACCTGACGAAGGTGTTAGACTTAAAAAATCTTTAGATGGACACATAAGGATAGAGGAAATTGATGCTGATGGTAATTCAATTGAAGGAGAAATAGCGCCAAATCAACAATCTGAATTATTAACAGGTTTTTTAGAAAAAAGTAATGTAAATGCCGTTGAAGAAATGGTGAATACACTTGATCAACAAAGAAAATTTGAAATGCATATAAAAATGATTCAACTTGCAGAACAGCTAGATGAAGCTGGGGCAAGTTTGATGAGATCACCAGGTATGTAACTTAAATATTTTATTCTATTTTTATTTAATTAATTGTATATATAGACTACATGGGTTTAATAATTTGTGTAGCTTCAGCATTTTGCTGGTCTTGTTTTGATTTAGCAAGAAAACTAAGCCTGAAAAAAATTTCTCCAGAATCTATATTAATAATTTTTAGTCTATTTCAGATTTTAATATTTTCATTTTGGCTTTTCCTTTTTGATTTTTCATTTCAACTAAAAGATTATTTTTTTGTTGGAATTTTATTAATTTTAATAAATGTGATTTCAGCATTATTTTTTTTAAATTCTCTTAAAATGTCTGAACTTAGTATGACAATTCCCCTACTTTCATTTACACCACTATTTAGTGCAATTTTTTCATTCTTTCTTCTTGATGAAAAATTAAAGATTTTTCAGTATTTGGGAATTTTCTTTATAATTTTTGGAACTATGATCTTATATTCAAGATCATTAAAAATTTCAGAAATATTCCAAAGTATCACTGTTCTAGGGAATAATACTGCAGCAAAATATATGTTATTTGTTTCTGTAATGTGGAGTATCACGCCAATCTTAGATAAAATTTGCTTACAATCCGCATCAATAAATATTCATGGACTCATACAGGCTATTGGAATGCTCCTTTTTTTAATTTTTTTTCATAAAAAAAAGATAAAAAAAGAAATCTTTATATTTAAAAAAGAATATAAATTAATTTTGATAACAATGTTAATTGGAGTTGGTGCAACTATCTTACAGTTTTTAGCAATTTTAACTTCTTTTGTCTCAATTATGGAATCAATTAAAAGAACAATGGGCCAATTTGGATCATTATATTTTGGTAGATTTTTTTTTAATGAAACAATTAGTTCTCAGAAAGTTCTTGGAATTGTTCTTCTTTCTTTTGGTATTTTTTTTATATTAAATTACTAAAATAATAGATTTTATTAAAAAAATACCCTAATTTATTTATAGTGAATTTTTATGTTAAGAATTAATGATATAGCCCCAGATTTTGAGGCGCATACAACTCATGGAAAAATTTCATTTCATAAGTGGTTATCTGATAGTTGGGGAATTTTATTTTCTCATCCCAAAGATTTTACACCTGTTTGCACAACAGAATTAGGCTATATGGCAAAAATAGAAGGAGAATTTAAAAGTAGAAATTGTAAAATTATTGGCTTAAGTGTTGACGGATTAGATGATCATGAGAATTGGAAAAAGGATATTGAAGAAACCCAGGGTGCTAAGGTAAATTACCCTATGATTTCAGACGAAAACTTAGAAATTGCAAAACTTTATAATATGCTTCCCTCGGAAGAAGTGAATGATGGTAAAAGAACTGCAATGACGAATGCCACAGTAAGATCAATTTTTTTAATTGATCCAGAAAAAAAAATCAGAATGATGCTTACTTATCCAATGACTACTGGAAGAAATTTTGATGAAATAATTAGAGTGATTGACTCTATACAACTAACAAGCAAAAAGAAAGTAGCTACACCTGCAAATTGGAAAAAAAATGAAGAGGTTATTATTGTTCCCGCTGTTTCAGATGAAGAAGCAAAGGAACTTTTTGGAGAATTTAAAAAGATTAAACCATACCTTAGATATACAAAAGTTTAAACTAGTGACTAGAACATTTTTTTGAACAATACTTCACGTTTTCCCAATCACGTTGCCATTTCTTTCTCCAGTAAAATTTTTTTTTACAAACAAAACAAAACTTAAATGGGAGATATTCTTTTTTCATTTTCTATTTAAATGGTGCTTATTTTTAAGGAATAAAATTAAAGCTACAACTTCATACATAACGAAAAAAATTAAAAATAAAGGTTTTATTTTAAAAATCTTATACAAAAAATTAAGCCTTGGAATATTTTTCCAGATTATCAAAAATGCTTCTGCTCCAGAAATTACTTTGTTGTTTTCAATTACATGAATTCTTCTCAGTAGTTCTTTAAAGGATTTGGAAGTTAGTTTTTTTGCCGTTTGGTTATTGTTAATATCTATCCAGTTAAAATTATCCTTACAGATATTTTTATAATGATTGATTTCTTTTCTGCAAACGTAACAGGAATTATTAAAAAAAACTTTAATTTTCATAAGTATTTGCCTCAATAAATTTTTCTGCTTCAACAAATATTCTTTGTTTTCTCTCTGGATTAATTTTTTTTAGTACTCTTACCATCATTGATAACCTTGGATTTTTTAAAAAAAATTTTTCATTTTTTTCTATAAATCTCCAATACAATCCATCCATTATGTCACACCAATCACCTTTTTTGAAATCCATCATTTTAAAAAAATATGATGATCCGCAGATATAAGGTTTAGTTGCAAAGATACCTCCATCACTAAATAAACCCATACCATATACATTGGGTACCATAACCCATTCTGATGAATCTATAAACATTTCCATAAACCATCTGTATACTTGTTTTGGATAGATTTCACATAAATTCATAATATTTGATAATATCATTAATCTTTCAATATGATGAGTCCACCCAAACTTTGAAACATTATTGATTGATTTATCAAGAGGTTCCAGTCCCGTCTTTCCCAAATACCAAGACTCCTTCATTCTACGTTTGTGACCAAAAAAATTACTTTCTTCCATGGATTCACTAAAATTCTGATAAATCCCTCTCACAGCTCTCTCAAGTTTAGAGTTTTTACCATGACCAAGTGATATTTTATTCGCTCTTCTTAGTTTTACTACATCCATGAATAATCTGAGGTAAAATAAAACCAAGAACACTAGTGAACAAATAAAAATAAATTCAAAAAAAAGCCTTTCTAAAAACATCAAACTACATTACCTAATATCTATTAATATTCATTAAAAAATTAAAATTTATGCAAAAAGTCGCAATTAATTGGTTTAGAAAAGATTTACGTTTACATGATAACCCATCTCTTGACCATTTATCTAAATTGTCAATACCTATAATCAATATTTTTATATGGGATGAGGAAGAAAATACAGAAAAACCACTTGGCGGTGCTACTAAAGTCTGGTTATATCACTCTCTTCTTGATCTAAACAAACAACTTGAAAATAAGCTTATGGTACTTTCAGGTAAAGCAGAAAACATTTATGGAGATTTACTTAAAAAATATCAGATTAAAGCTATATCCTGGAATAGATGCTATGAGCCATGGAGAATTAAAAGAGATAAATCGCTTAAAAAGTTTTTGGAAACACAAAATATTCAGGTTCAAAGTTTTAATGGTTCTCTTCTATGGGAACCTTGGAACATTTTAAAGAAAGATTCTACACCTTACAAAGTTTATTCACCATTCTTTAAAAGAGGTTGTCTTGATGCCGCTCCACCCAGACAACCAACCCATAAACCTAAAAAATTAAATCTTCTTGATTTTGAAAACAAAAAATCAGCAATTGAAGATTTAAAATTAGTTCCCACTCAAAGTTGGGCGAAAATGATTCCAAGAAAATGGAATATATCGGGATCAGGTGCAAATGAGACAAAAAATGTATTTTTCAATAGTAAAATATTCAAATATAAAAATGGAAGAAACTTTCCTTCAATGAATTCAGTATCTTGCCTATCACCATATATTAATTGGGGCCAGGTTTCTGTAAATGAATTATGGTATCAGTGCCAAGATTTGCTAAAGACAAATAAACAAAATGCTGACATTTTACATTTTTTAAGTGAATTAGGCTGGAGGGAATTTTCCTATAATCTTCTTTATCATTTTCCACAAATAAATATAAATAATTTTCAAAAAAAATTTGATAATTTCCCGTGGAGTAACGACGAGAATCTTATAAAAAAGTGGCAAAAAGGTGAAACGGGTTATCCAATTGTTGATGCAGGAATGAAAGAGTTAAGAACCACTGGTTACATGCACAACAGAGTGAGAATGATAGTGGGTTCTTTTTTAGTGAAAAATTTACTTGTTGATTGGAGGCGAGGAGAAGAATGGTTTTGGGATAATCTTTTTGATGCAGATATGGCAAATAATAGTGCTGGATGGCAATGGGTTGGTGGCTCTGGTGCAGATGCTGCACCATATTTCAGAATATTTAATCCAATTACTCAGGGAATAAAGTTTGATCCAGAAGGAGAGTATACTAGACATTTTTTACCAGTGCTAAGTAAACTTCCCTCAAAATTTCTTTTTAACCCATGGGATGCACCTACCGATATGAGGGAACAGGCGTCTGTATTTTTAGGAAAAAACTATCCTTATCCTATTATAGATGTTAAAGAATCAAGACAAAAAGCATTAGAAGCTTTTAAATCATTATAGACAAATATATCAATGAACAAATTATTTATTATATTAGGAAACCAACTTTTTAATCCTAAATTCTTTGAAAAATATAAAGAGCATACATTTTTTCTAGCCGAGGATTATGGTTTATGCACTTATGAAAAACATCATAAACACAAAATTCTTTTATTTCTATCAGCAATGAGATCATTTTGTGATGAGCTAGAGGCTAAAAAATTTAAAGTTGAATATATAAAAATTGAAGATCCAGAATTCGAAAAGAGTTATGAAGAGAAAATTATAAAAATTTTAGAAAAACTTAAAATCCAAGAAATTTCTATGTTTGAGATAGAAGATAAATCTTTCGAATCAAGATTAATAAATTTATTTAAAAAAATTAAAATTAAATTTAGATTTATCGAAACTCCGATGTTTATAAATTCAAGAAAAGAGTTTGGAAATTACTTATCAGCTTCCAAAAAGCCTTTTATGGCAAATTTTTACAAAAAACAAAGATTAAAAAATAATATTTTAGTTGATCAATCAGGAAACCCGACAGGTGGAAAATGGAGTTTTGATCAGGAAAATAGAAAAAAAATTCCAAAAGATATTAAATTACCCAATCAGCTAATATTTAAAAATAGTAGTCATACCCATGACTTAAAAAAAATAATTAATATTAAATTTAAGAATCATCCTGGAAATTTAGATGACTTTTGGATAGGTACTACTCGTAAAGATGCAGAAAAATGCCTTAAAAATTTCATAGAAAAAAAAATTAATCTTTTCGGTGATTATGAAGATGCAGTAGATCAGCGTGATAACATATTATTTCATTCTGCACTAAGCCCATTGATTAATCTTGGACTAATTACCCCAACAGAAATTATACAAACCCTTATGAAATCAGTCGAGAATATTAAACTTAATT
>CACBWF010000027.1 GCA_902542925.1 uncultured Alphaproteobacteria bacterium | reverse complement strand
ATCTATGCGAAATAATATTATTAAAATTATTATCTTTAGCTTCATTTATTGTCATAATTGTTTCTGAGACAGTACCAATTTGATTTAATTTTATAAGAATAGAATTTGCACATTTTTTGTTAATCCCTTTCTTTAACCTATCTATATTTGTTACAAAAAGGTCATCTCCGACTAATTGGCATTTTTCTCCAATACAGTGAGTCATCTCTTCCCAACCACTCCAATCGTTCTCAGACATTGGATCTTCAATAGAAATTATAGGATAATTTTTAATTAGATTCTCATAATATAAAACAAGCTTTTCTGACGATAAAATTAGATTTTCACCTGCAAGATTGTATTTACTTTTAGAATAAAATTCGGTTGAAGCAACATCTAGACCCAAATAAATATCTTTTCCTAATGAGTAATTAGATTTTTCTACCGCTTGACTTATCATATCAAGACATTGCTTATTAGAATTAAAATTCGGGGCAAATCCGCCTTCGTCACCTACAGATGTAGATAAATTTTTTTTATTTAATAATTGTTTTAAAATATGAAAAATCTCAGCACCAGCTCTCAATGCAGATGAAAAATTTGTGAAATTAACCGGGATAATCATGAATTCTTGAAAGTCCAAGCCATTGTTTGCGTGACAACCACCATTTACTATATTCATCATTGGCGTAGGCAATATATTGGATACACCACCTAAATACTTGTACAAAGGTAGTTTATAGTAATTTGCAGACGCTTTGGCAACAGCTAAAGAAACACCTAATATTGCATTTGCACCCAATCTTGATTTATTTTTTGTATTATCAAGATCAATCAAAGTCTGATCTATAAACTTTTGTTCAGTAACTTCAAACCCCTGGATTGTATCATTTATTTCTGTGTTAACAAAATTCACAGCATTTTTTACACCTTTACCAAAGTATCTAACTTTATCACCATCTCTTAGTTCACATGCCTCAAATGTTCCTGTAGAAGACCCAGAGGGTACGGAAGCTCTTCCAAATGTATTGCAATCTAAAATTACATCTACTTCAACTGTGGGAAATCCTCTACTATCTAATATTTCTCTTGATTTAATTTTTTTTATAACTGGCATTGTTAACTATAAATTTTTTTTTGTAAGGTCGTCAAATAGTTTAATTTCTTTGAGTAAACTTTTTAAATTTGATAATGCTACCATACATGCGCCATCCGATGGAGCTTTATCAGGATTTTCATGAGTTTCAATAAAAATGGATGATATTCCAGCAGTAACTGATGCTTTTGCAAGTAAGGATATAAATTCTTTTTGACCACCTGAAGAATTTTTAAGATTACCAGGCTGTTGTACAGAATGGGTTGCATCAAAAACTACCGGGAAACCAAAACTTTTTAAAATATATAACGAACGAAAATCAGTGACTAAATTATTGTACCCAAACATTGTTCCTCTTTCAGTTACCAATATTCTATTGTTACCGCATGAGCTTATTTTGGAAATTGCATTAGTCATTTCCCAAGGTGATAGAAACTGTCCTTTTTTAATATTTACAATTTTTTTTGTTTTTGCTGCAGCAGTTAAAAGATCGGTCTGTCTACATAACATAGCTGGAATTTGAATAATATCAATTACCTTGGCTACTTCACTGCATTGCCATGACTCATGAACATCAGTAAGCACTGGACAGTTGAATTTTTTTTTTACTTCGTTAAGAATATCTAAACCTTTTTCAAGACCTACTCCTCTTTTACTATTAATACTTGTTCTATTTGCCTTATCAAATGAACTCTTATATACAAATTTGAGGTTTAAACTTTTTGTAATTTTTTCAATTTCTGAACAAACAAAAAATGCATGATCCTTACTTTCAATTTGGCATGGACCAGCAATTAAAATAATGGACTTATTATTTGAGAATGAAATACCATTTAAGTTTATTTCATTTTGTTTTGTGTCTCTTAAATTATTCATCTTTTTTTTTATCATTTATAAGTGCATTCACAAAAGAATTAAATAAAGGGTGTGGATTGAAAGGAGTTGATTTTAACTCTGGGTGATACTGGACGCCTATAAACCAAGGATGATCATTATATTCCATAACTTCAGCCAGTTTTCCATCAGGAGAAATACCTGAAAAAACTATTCCATTTGATTCAATGATTTTTTTATAGTTAAAATTTACTTCATATCTGTGTCTATGTCTCTCCGAAATTTTTACTTTTTTATAAATGCTGTAAATTTTTGAACCTTTTTTTAAGATAGCATCATAAGAACCTAATCTCATACTTCCACCATAATTTTTTGTATCTTGTTTATGTATCGATTTTTCATCAACCCATTCATCCATGAATGAAATTACATTATTATTTCTTTTACTAAATTCAGATGAAGTTGATTTTTCAAAACCCTTTACAGACCTTATTGCTTCAATGACAGCTAATTGCATACCAAAACAAATTCCTAAAAATGGTTTTTGATTATTCTTTGCATAATTAATTGATAATATTTTACCATCTACACCTCTTTTTCCAAAACCACCTGGTACTAAAATACCATTAAAATTTGACAAATATTTCCTGCAACTATCTTGATCTTTTATCTTTACAGCATCTATCCAGTCAACTTTTACATTTGCATTGTTATAAACACTGCTATGAAAAATTGCTTCGTAAAGTGATTTATACGATTCTGTTAAGTTTAAATATTTTCCAACAATTGCCAAGCTGACATGTTTATTGATATTTTTTACCTTTTTATTAAAGTTTTTCCATTTATATAGATCTAATTTTTTATTTTTTAATCCAAAATAATCAAAAATTCTTTGATCAATCTTTTCTGCATGTAAAGTAATTGGTACTTCATAAATTGATTTAACATCCACAGCCATAATTACTGATTCCATTGGTATATTACAAAAGAGAGAAATTTTTTTTTTTGATTCTAGGTCAAATTTTTTGGTAGTCCTGCATATCAATATGTCTGGTTGTATTCCAGAGCTTAATAATTCTTTTACTGAGTGTTGGGTTGGTTTAGTTTTAAACTCATTTGCAACAGAAACAAATGGTAATAAGGTTAGGTGTATAAAACACGTTTTTTTCCTTCCTAATTCGTTCCTGAGTTGTCTAATAGCCTCCAGGAAAGGTAAACTCTCAATATCTCCTACAGTTCCACCAATTTCGCAAATTACGAAATCTTCTTTTGATAAGTCTGTTTGTATAAAATTTTTGATTTGATCTGTAACATGCGGAATAACTTGAACAGTAGAACCTAGATAATCACCTTTTCTTTCTTTTTTTAATACTTCAGAATAAATCTTTCCTGTAGTAATATTGTCACTTTTTTTTGATATTATACCAGTAAATCTCTCATAATGTCCTAAATCCATGTCTGTTTCGGCACCATCATCCGTTACAAATACTTCCCCATGTTGAGAGGGACTCATAGTACCTGGATCAATATTAAGGTAAGGGTCTAATTTTCTAATTCTTACTTTAAAATTTGCTAATTGAAGTAACGAGGCTATTGAAGAGGAAGCTATACCTTTACCTAACGAGGAAACAACACCACCTGTTATAAAGATATATTTTGTCATTATTCACTGATCAATAATTACATTTATATAATTATTCAACAGGAACTTCAATTTCATTTTTATTATCAGACTCAACATCAAATTCTTCAGGTATTAAATCTAGTCTATCAATAATAGCATCTTCAGAAGAATCTAAAATGGATTTCTTATTGTATGTTTTATTTGCCAGAAATGCTAAGCCAAAACTAGTTAAAAAAAAACAAACTGCAAGAAATGTAGTCGTTTTTGTTAAGAAGTTTGCTGCACTTCTGCTTGTCATAAAGTCACCTATGCCACCACCACTTTGACCTATTCCAAGACCTCCTCCTTCAGATTTTTGTAACAATACTAAAATTACTAAAAAAACGCATATGACTAAATGAATAGATAACAAAACTGTAAACATAAACACAACATATTCAAAATCTGTCAATTATACAATAAATTAATTAATTGAACTGACAATTTTTTTTAATTCACTATATTTAAGACTTGAGCCTCCTATTAAAGCTCCATTTATATTCTTTATTTCAGATATCTTCCTAAAATTTAAGCTATCTACAGAACCACCATAAACAATTGATAAATCACAATTTTTTCTAAATTTTACAAAAAAATCTTTAATTAGATTAGATATTTCTGATATCTCATTATAAGACGGAATTTTCCCAGTACCTATCGACCATATTGGTTCATATGCAATCACCAACTTTTTAATCTTATTGGATACAGACTCATTTAATTGTTCATAAATTTTTTCTTTGAATTTCTTTCTTTTTCTTTCCTCCAGAGACTCACCGACGCATAGAATAGGAATTAAGTTCTTAATAGAAATTAAGTCTATTTTTTTCTTGATCAAATGGTTTGATTCATAGTGATATTTTCTTCTTTCAGAATGACCAACAATGACGTATTTGCATTTAAAAAATTTAATCAAATCTATGCTTGAATCTCCTGTAAAAGCACCCTGAAGCTCGTGGTGACAGTCTTGACTGCCTAAAATTATGTTTTCTCTAGAAATTTTACTAAGGCCTGGTAACAATAAAAACTGTGCACAAATTACAATTTCACTCGATTTTTTTTTCATATAATTGAGTTTATCCAGTTTTTTAATGAATTTATTTGCATCGTTAACTGACATGTTCATTTTCCAATTTGCTATAATAAAGGTTTTTTTTTGCATGATCTTAGTATATATGTAATTTAATAAATTTTGTATTATGATATAATTATGTTAAATAAACTTAGAAATAGTTCAAAAAGTTATATTCCAAAAATTGTTTTGGGAACACTAATGACTTTTTTAATCCTAAGTTTTGCTATATGGGGGACAGAGGATCTAATCGGAGTTTCAAAACAACAAACTACCGTTGCGTCAGTTGGTAAGATTGATGTTTCATCAAAAGAATTTTTAAGTCTTTATACTAGACAAACCGAAGAGATAAGAAAATTATTAGGTTCATCACTAGATATTAAAAGAGGAAGAGAGTTTGGTTATGTAGATCGTGCATTAAGTTCTTTAATCAACAGAGCTTTATTTAACAATCAGGCTTCAGATTTAGGTCTTTCAGTAAGTGATCTGAATGTAAAAGATAGAATTGTAAAGGATGAATCTTTTAAAGATGATTTAGGTCAATTCAGTGAATTAATTTTTAGACAATTAATTTCTGAAAGTGGTTACACTGAAGATAGGTATGTAGAAGGAACGAGACAAGATCTTGCAAGAGATCAAATGGTTGAAACTTTAAGATCAAGTTTCATACTTCCTGAAATTATTTCAAAGAACATTGGTTCATATAATTTAGAGGAAAGATCTGTTAATTACTTTGTTGTAAAAGCTAGTGATCAAAAAGCTAAAGATTTTACAGATTTAGAAATAAATGAATATTTCAAAAAGAATAAAGAAGATTTCAAAACAAAAGAATTTAGAGATGTAGAAACTTTATTACTTGATGCAAAAAAGTTTGCAGAAAATACAACAGTTACAGAGGATGAAATCCAAATATTGTATGAAGAGAGAAAAGAAAGTTTAATTAAGCCTGAAAGAAGATACCTTAAGCAAATTTTGGTGCAGGAAGAAGATGCAGCAAAAAAAATAGCTCTTCAACTTGGGAAGGGAACAAATTTTTCAAATGTTGCTAAAGAACTTGCTAGCCTAGATGAAAGTGATATTGATTTAGGATGGAACACAAAGACTGAGCTACCTGAAGAAGTAATTGAAGAGGTATTTAAAGTAAAAAAAAATAAGATTACAAAACCGATACAATCATCATTTGGATGGCATATTTTTCTTGTTTTAGACATTGAAGCAAAAAAAGAATTTACCTATGAAGATGTAAAAAATAAATTTAGAAATGAATTACTCATTGAAAAAGGTAAAGAAGCAGTTTTTGACCTACAAGACGAAGTAGAGGATTCACTTGCCGGAGGTGAATCGCTTTTAGAAATTTCACAAAAATTGGAAGTGAAACTAATTGAAGCAAAAAAAATTGATAATGAAGGAACTGATTTTAGCGGCAAAAAGAATCTTGAATTTCAAGATGCAAGAATTTTGAGAGCAGTTTTTAATCAAAAAGAAAATGAAGAAGGAAACTTGATTGATATAGATGATGACAATGGTCTAGCAGTTAGTATTGTAAAAAAAATATACCCGCCTAGACAAATGAGTATAGAGGAAGCCCGACCTATTGTTGTAAGTGAATTAAAAAAAGATAGTCGATTCAAAAAAGCATTAGAATTTGCAAAAAAATTAAAACTAGAAATAGAAAGTAACTCCATTGAAAATGTAACAAATAAATATAACCTTGAGTTAAAAGGAGTTGCTCCTTTTAACAGAATACGTCCAGATGATTCAGAATTACCTTTACCATTGATCGACAAGATATTTACTTCTAAACTTTCAGACATATTAATTCATAATAGATCTGATCAAGAAGTTATAGTATCTCAAGTTGAAGAAATTATTGATGCTTATGGTAAAGACAAATCTGATATGAAAGCCTTTAATAAAAGAATAGAGGATGACATGAGTGTAGACTTGTTATCTCAATTCTCTGAAGTTCTTAGAAAAAAATATAAAATCTCCATTAATGATGATGTAATAGATCAACTTAATTGATTATAATAATGGATATATTACAACCGGATCTTAAAAGTTTTAAAAAGAAATACGATCTGAATAAACCACAATTGTTATTTACAGCTCTATCAGCTGATTTATATACTCCGGTTTCAACTCTTCTAAAATTTGAAAAAGAAAAATACATTTTCTTATTTGAATCAGTTGAAAAAGGAAATCAAAAAGGAAGATACTCTGCTATTGGAATTAAACCTGATTTAATATGGGAATGTAAAAATTCAGAAATTACAATTAAAGAACTTTTAAATAAAAAATTTGTCAAAAAAAGTGAAAAAAAAATCTCCCCTATAGAAAGTCTCAAAAAATTATTTAAAAATAATAAATTTAAAATACCAAATCATTTACCTCCAATGTCTTCTGGTTTATTTGGATATTTAGGTTATGAAATGATTTCACATTTTGAAAATGTAAAATTCAACAACAAAGATGTATTACAACTTCCAGATTCAGTTTTCATAAGACCATCAATTATGATGATTTTTGACAATGTTAAAGATAATTTATTTATAGTAAAGACAATTTGGCCTAAAAAAAACTTAAAACCAAATCTAGCTTTCTCTCAAGCAAAAGAACAAATAAATGGTATTTTATATAAGCTTAAAGGCTCTATTAGCAAAAAACTATATAAAACCAAATCACAACTAATTAAATATAAATACGATGTAAAAAAAGGTGTTTCTTCTAATTTAAATTATACTCAATTCAAGAATATAGTTGAAAAAGCAAAAAGATACATCTATTCAGGCGAAGTTTTTCAGGTTGTATTATCTAGATATTTCAAAAAAAAAATTAATTGCTCACCGCTTTCAATTTACAGAGCACTCAGATATTTAAACCCTTCTCCCTATCTTTTTTTTATTAAATTTAAAAATTTCTCAGTAATTGGTTCAAGTCCAGAAATCTTGGTAAAGTTAAAAAATGACATCGTTACAATTAGACCTATTGCAGGAACTAGAAGGAGAGGAAAAAATAATTTAGAGGACATCAAATTAGAAAATGACTTACTTACCGATAAAAAAGAAATGTCAGAACATCTTATGCTTTTAGATTTAGGAAGAAACGATACAAGCAAAGTCTGTAAACCTGGCACTGTAAAAGTTACAAAACAAATGTATGTTGAATATTTTTCACACGTAATGCATATTATTTCAAATATAAATGGTGAGATAGACCCTAAGTTTGATAATGTTGATGCATTTTTTAGTGGGTTCCCTGCCGGCACTGTTTCAGGAGCACCAAAAATTAGGGCGTTAGAAATTATTGAAGAATTAGAAAAAACTAAAAGAAATATTTACTCAGGTGGAATTGGTTACTTATCAGCTGACGGAAACCTTGATAGTTGTATTGCTTTAAGAACAGCAGTAATTAAAAACGATACAATATATGTGCAATCCGGAGCAGGGATTGTTGCTGATAGTAATCCTAAAAGTGAATTTTTAGAAACTGAAAATAAAGCTTTAGCTATCCTTGAAGCAACAATATATTCTGCTCACTTCGAGGGTAATTAATAATGTTATTACTTATTGATAATTATGATAGTTTTACCTACAACTTAGTTCACTATTTTGAAGAACTAGGTCAGGAAGTAATTGTTTTTAGAAATGATCAAATAAGTACTGAAGATGTCTTTAATAAATCACCCAATTATATAGTAATTTCTCCTGGACCAAGTTCACCGAAAAATGCGGGAATATGCATAGATTTAATCAAGAGAAATGCTAACAGTTCTAAGACAATTCCACTCCTTGGTGTATGTTTAGGCCATCAGGCGATTGCTGAGGCATTTGGAGGGTATGTTGAGGAAAGTGGAAAACCTATTCATGGTAAGGTAAGTGAAATTAATCATAATAAATCTGTTTTATATAAAAATATACAAAACCCATTTCAGGCAACTAGATATCATTCTTTAATTGTAAATAAAAATAAATTTCCAAAAGTTCTTGAAGTTACATCTCAAACTGAAGATGAAACAATTATGGGCATATCTCATAAAAAACTACCAATTTTTGGGGTGCAATTTCATCCTGAAAGTATTGCAACTGAGTATGGGCACCGACTATTAAAAAACTTTTTATCAATAAAAAAATGAATCAATTAAATAAAATTTTATTAAAAATATTTAATGGAAAATATCTTAATGTTAGGGAATCAGAGATACTGTTTTCTGTAATTTTTGATGGTAAATTAAGTAATGAACAAATCTCAGGTATTTTAGCAATTCTTTCATTTAGAGGTGAATCTTTTGAGGAAATACTAGGAGCTGTAAATATTTTGAAGAAAAGATCAAAAAAAATTCAACTGACCGGAGAACTCATTGATACTTGTGGTACTGGTGGTGATAATAAGAAAAGTTTTAATATTTCTACAGCAACTGCAATTCTAGCATCTGCTTGTGGTTTAAATGTAGCAAAACATGGGAATAGATCTGTAACTTCAAAATCTGGAAGTATTGATATACTTGAAGCTTTAGGAATTGAAATCTCAGATTCGATCAGTGGTATAAAAAAAATGTATAATAAAGCTGGTATATGCTTTTTATTTGCTCCAAATTTTCACAAAACACTCGGATCTGTTGCCCAAATACGAAAAAACATTAATATAAGAACTATCTTTAACCTTTTAGGCCCATTGCTAAACCCATCAAATGTAAGTTTTCAATTATTAGGTGTCACAGAAAAAAAATTTTTGGAAACCCATTCAAAATGTTTAAGTAGAATGAATTTAAAAGAATCATGGGTTATTCATAATCTTGATGGATATGATGAACTTACAACTACTTCTACAAACTTAATTATAAAAATTAAGGGTAAAAAAACTTCAAAACCAATTAGACTTTCTCCAGGCGATATTGGCTTTAAAATATGTAAACAAAATGACTTAGTAGGTGGGGACTCAAAAGAAAATGCCTTTATTATGAATAGATTATTTGAGGGTGAAACTGGACCAATAAGAGATAACGTAATCTTAAATACTTCAGCTTGTCTTTTAATTTCTGGAAAGGTAAAAAATTTTAAAGAGGGTATAGATTTAGCTTGTAATACTATAGATAATTATAAAGCAAAAAGAAAACTTGAAGAACTAATATCAATTAATACAAGAAAATGAATGTTCTTAAAAAAATCTGTATAGAAAAAAGGAAAGAAATTGAAGTTTTAAAAAGCAAATCCAGTGTAGATTTTTTTACTAAACACCATAAAAAAAATGAAAATAATTTTCTGCGTTTACTTAAAAGAAAAGATAAAGAAAAATATAATTTAATAGCAGAAATTAAAAGAAAATCACCTAGTGCTGGACTTATAAGAGAAAAATTTAATCATGTAGAAATTGCACTAAATTACAAAAATGCTGGTGCAAAATGTTTATCCGTATTAACAGAAAAAAATTATTTTGGAGGGAAAATTAGCTTTATTAAAGATATTAAAGAAATAGTTAATATACCAATACTTAGAAAGGATTTCATAATTGATGAATGGCAAATCTACGAAAGTTTTTATTATGGTGCAGATTGTATATTATTAATTTTAGCCATTTTAGATGATACTAAAGCAAAAAAATTTTTAAAATTAGCACATGAATTGGGTATGGATGTAATAACAGAAATTCATGATTATGAAGAGTTAAAAAGAGCAATTAAAATTGGTGTTCAGTGCATAGGTATCAATAATAGAAATCTTAAAACCTTGGAAATAGATATTAATTTATTTAAAAAACTCTCAAGACATATACCCCAAAATATAATAAAAATTTGTGAAAGCGGTATTTCAGAAAACGATCAACTAAAGAAAATAAATGAAGAAGGTGCAGATGCATTTTTAATCGGTGAGTTTTTGATGAAACAACGAAATATCTATAATGCAACTAAAGATTTAATACAAAAATGACTGTTAATTTATCACATATTGAAAAAAATAAAGCTAAAATGGTCGACATATCTTCAAAAAAAATTACTAAAAGAATAGCAATAGCCGAGGCAAGAGTAGTATTTTCAAAAAAAACATTTAACATATTAATTAATGATGGAAACACAAAAGGAGAAATTTTTTC
>CACBWF010000026.1 GCA_902542925.1 uncultured Alphaproteobacteria bacterium | reverse complement strand
TATTATTGATAATTCTGTTTAATGAAGCAGCTTCAATTAACATTTCATTTGGATCAAAACTTATAGCCATTTTGGTATTGGTAATTTTTTAATTTTTAAAAATTTCTTATTGAAGATTTTGCTCTCATATCTTGTACCATAATCACAAAGTATAGTTACAATTGTATTTCCAGGTCCCATCTTTTTAGCAAGTTTAATTGCACCAGCAATATTTATTCCAGAGGAACCTCCTAAAATTAAACCCTCTTCTCTAATTAATTTGTAAACAATTTTCAAAGCTTCTTTATCACTGACTCTAAATGCTTCATCAAGTGAAATCTTGTTTACATTTTTAGTTACTCTTCCTTGCCCAATACCCTCAGTTATTGATGTACCTTTACCCTCAAGTTTTCCGGTTTTAAAATAACTGTACATCGAAGCTCCATGAGGGTCCGCAAGTCCTATAGTGATTTTTGAGTTTTGTTTTTTAAGATAGTTACTAACCCCAGCAAGTGTTCCACCTGTTCCCACAGCACATATGAAGGCATTAATTTTTCCTTTTGTCTGGCTCCATATTTCAGGACCTGTAGTCTTGAAATGCGCTTTACAGTTTGACAAATTATCAAATTGATTTGCCCAAAAAACTCCATTTTTATTTTTTATTTGCTTTGATAATCTTTCAGACACTCTTATGTAGTTTTTTGGATCTTTATAAGGTGCATCTTTAACTAATCTCAAATCTGCACCACATAATTCTAGCATCTTGATTTTTTCTTGACTCTGAGTTTCAGACATTACAATAATAGTTTTTAATCCTAATGAGTTTCCAACTAGTGAAAGTCCTATACCTGTATTTCCAGCAGTTCCTTCTATAACAGTACCTCCTTTTTTAATTGCACCAGATTTTAGTGCATCTGTTATAATTTGTAATGCTGCTCTATCTTTAACAGACCCACCTGGGTTTAGAAATTCACATTTCCCATAAATATTACATTTCGTAATTTTTGAAGCTGACCTCAATTTAATTAAGGGGGTATTTCCAATTACATCTGAAAATGACTTGTTTAAAAATGTTTTCATAAGTTATTTGAATTTTTGAATTATAATATCATCTTGGATTTTACAATGATATCTATTATATAATTTGTAATTAAACTCAAACAATTTCTTTAAATACAATTTCAATGGATTCTCTCAAATTAGTAAATGTTACAAAATTATTTAATAATAATGTGGCACTTAATAAAATAAGTTTTACTCTACCAAATAAAGGAATTTTTGGTCTTTTAGGTACGAATGGAGCAGGAAAAACTACATTAATTGGAATAATTCTTGGATTAATTGATACTACAAAAGGTGATGTTTTTGTATTTGAAAAAAAATTATCAGAGTTTAGATACGATATTTTAAAAAAACTAAATTTCACAAGTCCATACCTTGACCTCCCAAAAAAACTTACCGTTAAACAAAACCTAACTTTTTATGCTCGACTTTATAATGTAAAAAATTTTGATATAATTGAAGAGCTTTCAGAAGAGTTAAAGATTTCTGATCTTTTAAGAAAACAATTTGGTTCGTTATCCGCTGGGCAGAAAACTAAAGTAGGTTTATGTAAAGCTTTAATTAATACTCCCCAACTTTTATTACTCGATGAGCCTACATCTTCACTTGATCCCGAAACATCTTATATTGTGAGGAACTTTTTAAAGAATTATCAAAACAAGAATCAGATTACTATTTTTACTGCATCGCACAATATGCAGGAAGTTGAGGAAATTTGTGATAGAGTTATAATACTAGATAAAGGAAAGTTATTTGTTGATGGCATTCCAAAGGATTTAATTAGTAAATATAATTTTGAAAATCTTGAGGAACTTTTTTTAAATATTAGGAAATAAAATGTTTTCAAGAATTTTCGCATTAATAATTAGATATAAGACACTAGTTGTTGGTTCAATACCAAGACTTATAAGTGTTTTTTGGTGGCCTTCAATACAGATAGTTTTATGGGGGTTTTTTTCTACCTTTTTGGATTCAGAAACTTCTTCTCCGTACAGTACTATTTCTGTTTTACTTACTGCTGTAATTCTGTGGGATGTACTTTTTAGAGGACAACTAGGTTTAACCATAACATTTTTTGAAGAAATATGGTCTAGGAATCTAAGTCATCTATTTATAACTCCTTTAAGGAATTTTGAATTGATAATTGGTTTAATTATAACAAGTCTTATAAGAACAGTTTTAGGTTTAATTCCCGCTATATTTATTTCAATGTATTACTTCGAATTGAAGACATTTAATCTAGGGTTTTATTTTATTATATTTTTTTTTAATCTTATTATAACTGGTTGGTCAATCGGATTCATAGTTTCTGGTTTAGTCTTGAGATATGGGCAATCTTTTGAAGAACTTGCCTGGGCATTTATTTTTTTATTGCTTCCCTTTTCATGTGTTTATTATCCTCTGAGCTCTTTACCAGAAATTATTCAAAATTTTTCTATCTTCATTTCTCCAGTTTACGTATTTGAAGGGATGAGAGAAATAATAATACAAAATCAGGCCAATTTATCTTATATATTAAAAGCCTTCAGTTTAAATATTTTTTATTTGGCACTATCTTTGTACTTCTTCTATAAGATGATAATTTCAACAAGAAAGTCCGGTAAATTTTTAAACTTTGGTGAATAAGATTCAAACAATCATATAACGTATTCTTTTTGGCTTATCATCCTTTTTAGAATAAAAAGTTTCACAAGATTTTCTCAATAAAAACAATTCATTTTTGTTTGTGAAATAATTTAAAATTCTTAAATAGTTTATCTCACTAAAAATTGTTTTTTTTTGTGTTCTTCTATACCATTTTTCTTTCACATAAAGGTACAACTGCATATTTCCCAATTAGATGATTTAGCTTCTTATTTTTTGGATGAATAGCAATAGCTGAATCACCTAACATTGTCTCAGGTCTTGTTGTCGCAACAATGATATAATCTTTCTTATCAAAAATTTTATATTTAATATACCATAGAGAACCGATTGTATTTTCTTGAACCACCTCTAAGTCAGAAATTGCTGTTTTAATTTTTGGATCCCAGTTTACTAATCTATTGTCTTTATAAATTAAACCTTGATTATACAAATCAACAAAAACTTTTTTTACACAATTACTTAGATCATCATCCATAGTAAATCTAGCTCTTTCCCAGTTTGCCGATGTGCCTAGAATTTTTAATTGATTAATTATTTCACTGCCTGATTTTTCTTTCCATTTCCAAATTTCATCTATAAATTTTTTTCTTCCAATTTCTTGTTTACTTTCTTTTTTTTTTTGTCTTAATTGATTTTCAACTATTATTTCAGTCGCTATTCCTGCATGATCAGTTCCTGCCTGCCATAAAACTTTTTTTCCCAGTTTGAACTGAAATCTTACTAAAATATCTTGTAAAGAAAATGTAAGGGCGTGCCCCATATGTAAACTTCCTGTAATATTAGGAGGAGGCATCATTATACAAAATGTATCTGTTCCTTTTTTTTCAAATTCGAATGTCTTATTTCTTTGCCAATAAGAAATACATTTTTTTTCTGTAGTTTTATGATTAAATCTATTATCGATCATTACTCAATTATATCAATCCATTTGAATTTTACTCTTTTATAATTTTTTGTATCATCAAATATTTCCACTGGTAACTGTAGAAACTCTGCATTTAGATTACCCATATGACTAAGTATCATAAAAAATGAATTAAAATACTCTTCATTTGCTTTTACTAGATTAAGTTCGGACTCAATTAATTCTTGTTCTCCATCAAGAACTTCAAGAACAGTTCTTTCACCTAAGAATAATTCCTGATTTAATCCTTCTAAAAATTTTGTGTTTGCACTTATTTGTTCCTCATATGCCTTAATTTTCAGAAGCGCTGTTTCAAATGTTGACCATGAATCTACTATTCGAAATTTTAGATCATTAATGCTAGATTTTAAAAGTTCTTTATTGGACTCCAGGTTTTGTCTTGACTCTCTAATTTTAGATGAGGCAATACCAGATTGATATAATGGAATATCAATATTAGCAAATGCACTCATAATCTCTCTACCGCTATCTGACCTGAAATAACCAGAATCTTTTCTTAATTGTGCTTCAATTTCTACACTTGGTAATTTTTTACCCTTTAAAATAGTTAAGTTTTTTTTATCAGCCTCTATTAGATATAAAATGCTCTGTATCTCAGGATTATTTTGTTTTGATTGTTTAATAATATCTTTAACATCTAAATTAAACTCTGGAAAACTAAAAAATAAATTCGGATTTTCAGGCTCAATCCCTATTATGCTTTTATATTCTTCCGTTATTGCCTTTAATTTGCTCTCGGTATTAATTAAATCAGATTCAGCCAAAAGTAACCTTGACTTAGCTATAGACACATCAGTTAATGTTAAATCTCCAATTTCAAATTGATTTGTAACTGATTCAAAATTTTTGCTTAAAAATTCTGCATTTTTTTTTCTGAGTTTCAATTTAGATTTTTCTGAAGTTAATTTTGAGTACACCCTAATTGCTGACATTAACACATCTTGTTCAACCTTCTTCAACAAAAACCTTTGGGAGATGATTTTACTTTCTGCCTCCTTAATTTTATTGATACTACTGCCTCCATTAAAAATAGGTTGTGTAATAGTTATTCCTTTTGAAGTTTCAGTTCTTACACCATCTTGGATAAAATTTGAACCAGATATAGCTGTATCAACTTTTCCTTTATTATAGAACCCATCAATTTTTGGTCTAAAGTCAGATAAAGCTTGTGGCATTAATTCATCAATTTTAAATAAGTTACTTCTTTCTAATTTAATTTTTGGGTTTTTCGTATATGTACTTGATAATGCATTAAGCAAATCATCAGATAATAAACTTTTAGCAAAGGAATCTTTAAAAGAAAAACTTCCATATAATAATATAACTAAAAATTTAAAAAGATTTATTTTTCTCATTACTTATGAAATCATCAAGTAATATTGAATTACAAGTAAAAATTGGTCTATATGAAACTATGTCATTAGCCTTTATTCCAAGTGTAAATTCATAAATTATACCATTATCTTTTTTCATCATGAAGAAAATCTCCCCCCCTTCTCTTATTTGCTCCAGAATTGCTTTTGGTACAAATTCAATTCCACCTTCAATTATGATTTTATCGTATGGAGCATTTTTTTTGTAACCATCTTGTAAATTTGAATAACTAACTGAACAGTTTAGGCAACCAATACTTGAAAGTGTATTATTTGCCTTAGCAACCATATCATAGTCGTTTTCAACTCCAAAAGCATATCCACAAAGTTTTGAGATAATAGCTACTGAATATCCAGTGAGGCATCCAATAACTAGAATAGAATCTTTATTTTTGATGTTACAATTTTGAATCATTTTAGCAAAAATAAAAGCTTTCATTAAAAATCTTTTATTTTTAATTAAAATATTACTATCACTATAGGCAATTGCGTGAGATGCTGAGGGTACAAACCTTTCACGTTCTATTTCACTTATTGCATCAATTAGACTTTGACTACTTACCTGATTGGTAATAATTTGGTTTTTAATCATATTTTCTCGAGATATTTGAAAAAACTTATTATTCATCTTTATCCATTATTATTTTGTACTATATTATTTTATATATTTATTACAATAGTTTGTAACTTAAGATAATTTAAGGTGCGGTGGCGGAGAGGCTACGCTGCGGCCTGCAAAGCCGTCTACACCGGTTCGAATCCGGTCCGCACCTCCAAAAAATAAATGTTTTTACAAATTCAAAAATTAATCTAATATAAATTTTAAATTTTCCGGCGTAGCTCAGTTGGTAGAGCAAGCGACTGTTAATCGCTGGGTCACAGGTTCGAGTCCTGTCGCCGGAGCCATCTTCCATTTAATTCCTTTACAGATTATAAACCTTAACTAATTCCATTTGCCTGTTTTTTTTAACTATGCAATTTTTTTTTAATGTTGTTATCTTAGGATAAAATATACCCAAAAAATTTCATGAAAAAATTAGGCTGTTTGGCCGTTATTTTTTTTGTTTTAAGAAATCCAATAGCACAAGTTTTGAGATTAAAAATTATAACACCTTGACCTATTTTAGTTCGTAACGTAATAAGTTAAAATTAGTCAGAAATTATATTAAATAAATGAAGATTTTTATTAGCGGTATTGCAGGTTTTTTAGGAAGTCATCTTGCAGACTCTTTTTTAAGAGATGGTCATCAAGTTGTTGGTTGTGACAGTCTTATAGGTGGAGAATTAGCAAATGTTCCATCTGAAGCTGAATTTTATCAATATGATTGCTGTTTCAGAAACTCGATGTTAAAAATAACAAAAGGTTGTGATTTAGTATACCATACTGCAGCCACTGCATATGAAGGACTTTCAGTTTTTTCACCCCATCTCATAACACAAAATATAGTTACTGGTTCAGTGTCACTTTTTAGTGCTGCAATTCAAAATAAAGTCAAAAGAATAATTTTTTGTTCATCCATGGCAAGATATGGTACAAATAAGATTCCCTTTGAAGAAACTTTTGATCCTAAACCACAAGACCCTTATGGTATTGCTAAGGTAGCTGCTGAAAATATTTTGAAAAATTTATGTGAAACTCATGGAGTTGAATACACAATAGCAGTACCACACAATATAATTGGTCCACGACAAAAATACGATGATCCATATAGAAATGTAGCATCAATAATGATAAATCTTATGCTTCAAAAACGTCAACCCATTATATATGGAGATGGAAAACAAAAAAGATGTTTTTCATATATTGATGATGATCTCTTTTGTTTAAAGAAAATGGCAACTGATAAAAAAATTGTTGGAGAAATCGTAAACATCGGACCCGATGAAGAGTTTGTTTCAATTAATGAATTAGCAGATAGAATTGCAAATATTATGAGATTTAATTTAAATCCTGTATATGTTAAAGAAAGGCCAAAAGAGGTACAACTCGCAACATGTTCGGCAGAAAAAGCAAGAAGACTACTAGGTTATAAAACGCAAACAAAACTCGATGATGCACTTTCAAAAATGATTAACTACATCAAGTCAAAAGGTGTAAGAAAATTTAGGTATCATCTTGACTTGGAGATTATAAATAAACTTACGCCTAAAACGTGGAAAGATAGACTTTTTTGATATGACAAAGATAAGTTTTATTTGTCCAGTTTTTAATAAAGAAAAGTATTTACCAAAAGTCTTAGAATCTATAAAAAATCAAGTTGGTGATTTTAAAAAAGAATATATATTTATTAATGATGGTTCAACAGATAATTCCCTTAAACTTTTAAAGGAGGGAACAAAAAAATGGAAAAATACAACAATAATTAACCAGACTAATAAAGGGCCAGCCAAGGCAACTCAAGAAGGCATTCATAAATCAAAAGGAGATTTTATTAAGTTAGTAGGTGGTGATGATGTTATGTCTCCTAATTGTACAAAAACACTTTTAGAAACTATTAAAAAGACAGATTCTGTTGCCGTATTTAGTAAGTATGAACTAGTAGATAATTATGAAAAATTAATATTTAATAATGAAAAAATAAATTTATATAAAACCTTAAGCAATCCATTAGAAAAAACAATTACATCAACATTTTCAGGAACTACTCCAAATTTATATTCTAAAGTAGCTATTCATAAATCAAAAGGTTGTGATACTAGGCTATTTGTAGAAGACTTTTCACTTGTACTAAGATTATCAAATCAAGGAAGTTTTAGCTTTATAAATAATATCACTAGTTTTGGACCTAAAAGCGATCAAACAAGAATTATGCTAGGACAAAAAGCCCAACTTCTTCATGATTATAATGCGGCTTTGTATTATTTTATTAAAGAAAATCCAAGTATTAATGATCGTTACAAAAAAATTGCCTGTAAAAAAGCACTAGGTAGGGCAGAAAAATGGTATAGAAGAACACAAAAAAAAACAATTTTTAGTGAGATAAACTATTTAAGAATTTTAAATTATTTCACAAACAAAAATGAATTGTTTTTATTGAGAAAATCTTGTGAAACTTTTTATTCTAAAAAGGATGATAAGCCAAAAAGAATACGTTATATGATTGTTTGAATCTTATTCACCAAAGTTTAAAAATTTACCGGACTTTCTTGTTGAAATTATCATCTTATAGAAGAAGTACAAAGATAGTGCCAAATAAAAAATATTTAAACTGAAGGCTTTTAATATATAAGATAAATTGGCCTGATTTTGTATTATTATTTCTCTCATCCCTTCAAATACGTAAACTGGAGAAATGAAGATAGAAAAATTTTGAATAATTTCTGGTAAAGAGCTCAGAGGATAATAAACACATGAAAAGGGAAGCAATAAAAAAATAAATGCCCAGGCAAGTTCTTCAAAAGATTGCCCATATCTCAAGACTAAACCAGAAACTATGAATCCGATTGACCAACCAGTTATAATAAGATTAAAAAAAAATATAATAAAATAAAACCCTAGATTAAATGTCTTCAATTCGAAGTAATACATTGAAATAAATATAGCGGGAATTAAACCTAAAACTGTTCTTATAAGACTTGTTATAATTAAACCAATTATCAATTCAAAATTCCTTAAAGGAGTTATAAATAGATGACTTAGATTCCTAGACCATATTTCTTCAAAAAATGTTATGGTTAAACCTAGTTGTCCTCTAAAAAGTACATCCCACAGAATTACAGCAGTAAGTAAAACAGAAATAGTACTGTACGGAGAAGAAGTTTCTGAATCCAAAAAGGTAGAAAAAAACCCCCATAAAACTATCTGTATTGAAGGCCACCAAAAAACACTTATAAGTCTTGGTATTGAACCAACAACTAGTGTCTTATATCTAATTATTAATGCGAAAATTCTTGAAAACATTTTATTTCCTAATATTTAAAAAAAGTTCCTCAAGATTTTCAAAATTATATTTACTAATTAAATCCTTTGGAATGCCATCAACAAATAACTTTCCTTTATCTAGTATTATAACTCTATCACAAATTTCCTCAACTTCCTGCATATTGTGCGATGCAGTAAAAATAGTAATCTGATTCTTGTTTTGATAATTCTTTAAAAAGTTCCTCACAATATAAGATGTTTCGGGATCAAGTGAAGATGTAGGCTCATCGAGTAATAAAAGTTGGGGAGTATTAATTAAAGCTTTACATAAACCTACTTTAGTTTTCTGCCCAGCGGATAACGAACCAAATTGTTTTCTTAAAAGATCAGAAATCTTTAACTCTTCTGAAAGCTCTTCAATTATATCAAAATTTTTTACATTATAAAGTCGAGCATAAAAAGTTAGGTTTTGTTTAACGGTAAGTTTTTTTGGGAGGTCAAGGTATGGACTTGTGAAATTTAGTTTTTTTAAAATATCGTATCTAAACTCTGATAATTTTTTTTCAAATACAAAAACATCACCTTTTGTAGTATCAATTAATCCAAGAATTATTCCAATTAATGTAGTTTTTCCTGCTCCATTCGTACCTAAAAGACCAAAAATTCCTTTATTTGGTAGAGTAAAACTTATTTTATTAAGTGCCACATTATTATTAAATAATTTTGTAACATTTACTAATTTGAGAGAATCCATTGAAATTGTATTTAAAGAAATTGTTTGAGTTTAATTACAAATTATATAATAGATATCATTGTAAAATCCAAGATGATATTATAATTCAAAAATTCAAATAACTTATGAAAACATTTTTAAACAAGTCATTTTCAGATGTAATTGGAAATACCCCCTTAATTAAATTGAGGTCAGCTTCAAAAATTACGAAATGTAATATTTATGGGAAATGTGAATTTCTAAACCCAGGTGGGTCTGTTAAAGATAGAGCAGCATTACAAATTATAACAGATGCACTAAAATCTGGTGCAATTAAAAAAGGAGGTACTGTTATAGAAGGAACTGCTGGAAATACAGGTATAGGACTTTCACTAGTTGGAAACTCATTAGGATTAAAAACTATTATTGTAATGTCTGAAACTCAGAGTCAAGAAAAAATCAAGATGCTAGAATTATGTGGTGCAGATTTGAGATTAGTTAAAGATGCACCTTATAAAGATCCAAAAAACTACATAAGAGTGTCTGAAAGATTATCAAAGCAAATAAAAAATAAAAATGGAGTTTTTTGGGCAAATCAATTTGATAATTTGTCAAACTGTAAAGCGCATTTCAAGACTACAGGTCCTGAAATATGGAGCCAGACAAAAGGAAAAATTAATGCCTTCATATGTGCTGTGGGAACAGGTGGAACACTTGCTGGGGTTAGTAACTATCTTAAAAAACAAAACTCAAAAATCACTATAGGACTTGCGGACCCTCATGGAGCTTCGATGTACAGTTATTTTAAAACCGGAAAACTTGAGGGTAAAGGTACATCAATAACTGAGGGTATTGGGCAAGGAAGAGTAACTAAAAATGTAAACAAGATTTCACTTGATGAAGCATTTAGAGTCAGTGATAAAGAAGCTTTGAAAATTGTTTACAAATTAATTAGAGAAGAGGGTTTAATTTTAGGAGGTTCCTCTGGAATAAATATTGCTGGTGCAATTAAACTTGCTAAAAAGATGGGACCTGGAAATACAATTGTAACTATACTTTGTGATTATGGTACAAGATATGAGAGCAAAATCTTCAATAAGAAATTTTTAAAAATTAAAAAATTACCAATACCAAAATGGCTATAAGTTTTGATCCAAATGAAATGTTAATTGAAGCTGCTTCATTAAACAGAATTATCAATAATA
>CACBWF010000025.1 GCA_902542925.1 uncultured Alphaproteobacteria bacterium | reverse complement strand
GTCTCACTATAGATTCGGTAGAGAGAGCAAATTCTGGGCATCCTGGTATGCCTCTTGGAATTGCTGATGTTGCAACCGTTTTATTTAATTTTTTCTTAAAATTTGATCCTGAGTACCCAAAATGGCCTGATAGAGATAGATTTATTTTGTCTGCTGGACATGGATCGATGTTGCTTTATGCAGTTTCATATTTAGTTGGTTATAAAGACAGTACACTTAATCAATTAAAAAAATTTAGGCAGCTTGGGAGTAAAACTGCCGGTCACCCTGAATATGGCTTATTAAGATGTATAGAAACCACAACTGGTCCTCTTGGGCAAGGACTAGCAAATGCAGTTGGAATGGCATTATCGGAAAGTTTATTAAATTCTATTTATGGGAATTCAATTGTTAATCATAAAACCTACGTTATTGTTGGTGATGGATGTTTAATGGAAGGAATTTCTCAAGAATCAATTTCGATTGCTGGACACCTTAAACTAAAAAATTTAATTGTAATATTTGATAATAATGGTATTTCAATAGATGGTCCAACAAGCTTAACGTCATCTGAAAATCATATACTTAGATTTAAGTCTTGTGGTTGGGATACAATCGAAATTGATGGGCATAACTTTGATGAAATATTTAAGGCATTTGAAAAAGCAAAAAAGAACACAAAACCAACTTTTATTAGTTGTAAAACCACAATAGGATTTGGATCGCCAAATAAATCAGGTAAATCTTCCTCACATGGGTCACCTTTAGGTCTAGATGAAGCGAAAGCTACTAGAAATAATCTTAATATCCTGGAATGGAAAAACTTCAAGCTACCAGAAAAAGTTTTACATCTTTGGGGAAAGTGCTCTAAAAAAGGTAATAGAGAAAGAATCAATTGGTATAATAGGCTAAGTAAAAATCCAAAAAAAGAAACTTTTCTTAAACAACTTAAGCCTTTTAGATATTTCAGAAATAAAATTTCAACAAACTATTTAAAAAAGATCTTGGAAGAAAAAAAACCTGAAGCTACAAGGAAATCTTCACAGAATTCAATAGAAATACTTTCTCAAAGTATAAAAAACTTTTTAGGTGGCTCTGCTGATTTAACAGAATCAAATTTAACAAAGGTAAAAACGTCAAAAGTATCTGGGAAAAAAATAAATTATATACATTATGGGATTAGAGAACATCTCATGGCAGCCGCTATGAATGGTATTTCGTTACATGGGGGATTTATTCCGTATGGAGGTACTTTTTTAATTTTTTCTGACTATTGTAAAAACGCTATAAGATTATCAGCATTAATGAAACAGCAAGTCATCTATGTTTTTACACATGATTCTATTGGATTAGGCGAGGATGGTCCAACTCATCAACCTGTAGAACAATTGGTAGGATTAAGAGCAATTCCAAATTTGTTAGTTTTAAGACCGTGTGATTCTATTGAAACATTTGAATGTTGGGAATTGGCACTTATAAATAATGATAAACCTTCATGCTTAATTTTATCAAGACAAGGGTTACCCCTTATTAGAAATGATTTCAAAACGAACAAATGTCAAAAAGGTGCCTATTTCATTAAAGAAAACAAAAATTCTAAAATAACACTCTTTGCAAGCGGATCAGAATTAAGTCTTGCTTTAAAAATTTATCAATTACTTAAGAAAAAAAAAATAAATTCAAATCTGGTTTCTATGCCCTCTATTGAATTGTTCGAAAGTCAAAGTCAATTTTACAAAAATAAAATTTTAGGAAAAAATCCTAGAGTTTTTATCGAAGCTAGTACATCAATGAATTGGTACAAATTTAAAGAAAAAAATGATACTATTATTGGCATAGATACTTTTGGAGAGTCAGGAAAAGGCAATGATGTTTTGAAACATTTTGGATTTGACGAAAATTTAATTTTAAACAAAATTTTAAAAAAGATTTAAAAATGATGATTAATCTTAGAAAGAGTTTTTTAGACTCACTTGAATTTGTAAATAATAAAACAGCTATTTTACGTATTGATTTAAATTTACCAATTTTTGATGGAAACGTTTCAGACTTCACAAGAATGGATAAAATTACCCCTACTATAAAAGGTATTTTAAATAGAAATGGTAAAATTATTATAATTTCTCACTTAGGAAGACCTAAAGGTATAAATAATAAAGAACTTTCATTAAAACAACTAGTTCCATTTTTAGAAGAAAAAATTGAGTCAAAAATAACATTTTGCAATGAAGATATTTTTGGAAAAAAAATTGAAAGAATAATAAAAAAAATGGTTCCGAAGGATATATTATTATTAGAAAATATTAGATTTTATCATCAGGAGGAAGAAAATGATCTATCATTTTCGAAAAGACTTGCAAGTTTTGGTGATATATTTATTAATGAATCTTTTTCTACTTCACATAGAAATCATTCTTCAATAGCAGGGATTGGAACTTTTTTACCAAGTTTTCCTGGTTCATTATTTGAATTTGAAATAAAAAATTTAAGTAAAATATTTAGAGACTCGAATAGAACAACAGTCGCAGTTTTGGGTGGTTCTAAAGTATCCACAAAACTTAATCTTATTAATAATCTTGCTAAAAAATTTGACAAAATTCTAATTGGTGGTGCAATGGCGAATACGTTTTTATCTTCTCAGGGTATTGATGTGGGTAATTCTTTAAAAGAGCCTAAGTTAGAACAAGAAGCTAAACAACTTTTAAATGAGTATAAGGGAAAAATTATTATTCCAGATGACGTTATTGTTGTAAACTCTGATAAACCTGATTCAAATCTTACTATTAATGTAGACAGTTTAAGCGGTTCTGAAAATGTAATAATGGACATAGGTCCTAAAACTAGAAAAAATTTTTATAATTTTATTTCGAAATCAGAAATATTATTATGGAATGGACCTCTGGGATACTTTGAAAAAATACCATTTGATAATGGTAGTAACTATGTTGCTTCAATAGTAAAAGTTATGCATTCAAAAAAATTTTTTTCTGTCGCTGGGGGTGGAGACACGATTTCTTGTATAAAAAATTCTGGGTTCTATGAATTTTTCTCATTTATCTCAACAGGTGGTGGTGCATTTCTTGAATTAATTGAAGGAAAAAATTTACCAGGTATTGAGATTTTAAATAACTAGTTTAATTTATAATTATGGATAAACAAAAATTAAATACTATTGCTAAAAGACTTGTTGAAGAACCAAAAGGGATTTTAGCAGCAGATGAAAGCACAGGAACAATTGAAAAGAGATTTGATCAAATAAATTTAGAGTCAAATTTTGAAAATAGAAGGAAGTATAGAGACCTTCTTTTTTCTACTGACCAACTAGAAAAATATATAAGTGGGGTAATATTATTTGACGAAACAATTAAGCAAGATAGTGATCAAAATACAAGTTTTGTAAATTTATTGAAAAAGAAAGAAATCTCAGTTGGGATAAAAGTGGATTCAGGTGCTAAAACATTTATTGGTTCCGAAGAGGAAAAAATTACAGAAGGATTAGACGGTCTTTCATCAAGAATAGAAAATTATAAAGAATTAGGAGCGGAATTTACAAAATGGAGGGCAGTGATTACAATAGGTAATAATATTCCATCCAAGGAATGTATTTATTTGAATTCTATATATCTTTCTAGTTATGCACGAATAGTTCAAAGATTTGGTTTGGTGCCGATAGTAGAACCTGAAGTTCTAATGGATGGTAATCACGATATAAATAAATGTCTTGATGTAACCTCAGAAGTTTTACAAGTACTCTTTCAAGAATTAAAAAACCAAGGTGTTTATTTAGGAGGTATATTACTCAAACCCAATATGGTAATATCTGGTAAGGAATGTAAATCACAAGCAAATCCAGAAACAGTCGCTAAACTTACTGTAAAATGTCTCACTGACAATGTTCCAAGTGAAGTTCCTGGTGTTGTATTTCTATCAGGGGGACAGTCTAATGAATTAGCAACTGAACATTTAAACTTAATGAATAAATTTGATAATTTACCATTCAAATTAAGTTTTTCTTATGGAAGAGCTCTCCAACATCCCGCAATTTCAAGTTGGTTAGGAAAAGATTCAAATATTAAACAAGCACAAGACGCACTTTATAAAAGATCAGAATTAAATTCTCTAGCTACTTTAGGAAAATATAATTTAAGCCTTGAAGAAAATAACATATGAGTTCAGTTAAAATTGCACCGTCAATTTTATCAGCTAATTTCGCCAAATTAGGTGAAGAAATATCAATGATTGATAAAGCGGGCTGTGACTATATCCATATAGACGTAATGGATGGACATTTTGTACCTAATCTTACATTCGGTCCTGAAATTATAAAAAAGATTAGACCGTATACGAAAAAGATTTTTGATGTACATCTTATGATTAATCCAGTAGAAAAATTTATTCCTGATTATATTAAAGCTGGTGCAGATATAATTACTATTCATGAAGAAATAAATGATGATGTTGAAAATTGTTTAAAACTTATTAAGAAGCATGGTCTAAAAACAGGTATATCAATCAAACCAAAAACATCAGAAAGAAAATTGGAAAAATATTTGGATCTACTTGATTTAATTCTAGTTATGACTGTGGAGCCTGGCTTTGGAGGACAAGCTTTTATGCATTCTCAACTAAAAAAAATTAAAAATATCAGAGAAATGATAGGAGAAAAATCGATTGATTTGGAAGTTGATGGTGGAATTAATAATTCTACATCAAAATTAATAATTGAAGCCGGAGCCAATATTCTTGTTGCAGGGTCAGCAATTTTTAGAAATTGTAATTATAAACATAATATTGAAGAACTAAGATCTATCTGAAGTGTTATATAATTTATCTTTCATAAAAAGCTTAGTCTTTATTTTTTCTCTATTTTTTGTAATAGAAAATAATATATATTCACAAGAAAAAAAAGATTTTGTAAAAGTAAAAGTAGTTAATCCAAAATTTTTTGTCTTTAAGAATGAAATTAAAATATCAGGTTCTATTGAGGCCAATGAAAATGTAAATATTACTTCAGTTGTTTCAGAAAAAATTAAGAAAATTGAGTTTAATGAGGGTTCATTTGTAAAAAAAGATGATGTTTTAGTAGTTCTAGAAAATTTAGAAGAACAGGCTCAATTAAAACAGGTACAAGCTGAACTAGAGGAATCAGAAATAAATTTTATTAGGGCCCAAAAGTTATTTAAAGAAGGAAACACATCGCAAGCAGTTCTTGATAGAAGATTAAAAGAAAAGAAAAAGTTAGAGGGACGATATGAAGAAGTCCAAGCAAAAATTAATGATTTAATATTAAAAGCGCCTTTTGACGGAATGCTAGGAACAAAAAATTTTAGTGAGGGAGCGTTTCTAGTACCAGGAGATGTTGTTGTTTCAATTTATGATATAAAACAAGTTAAAGTAAAAATAAATATTCCTGAAAAATATAGTAATAATTTAAAAATAGGTCAAAGATTTGAGGCAATAATACCCAGTAATAAAAAAGAAAAATTGGTGGGAAGTATTTTTGCAATAGATCCATTAATAGATAAAAGCACGAGAACTTTTATCGTACTTGGAATAATTAAAAATGATAAAAATAGATCCTTTAAACCAGGTATGATGGTTAATGTAAGCATAATCTTAGAGTCTAATAATCAGTTGTCTATCCCGGAAGGTTGTATCATACCAGAAGATGATGAGACATTTATCTTCATTGTTAATAATGAAAACATTGTTATTAAAAAAAAAATAGAAATTGGGAAAAGAAAAGATGGATTAGTTGAGGTATTAAATGGGTTAACTACTGATGAAAATGTAATTTTTGAAGGCACAAATAAAGTCAGGGATGGTACTAGAGTTGTGATAAATAAATGAATATTTCAAGTTTTTTTATTAAAAGATCAATTTTTTGTGTTGTAATTTTTTTATTAATTATTTTGTTGGGATTATTATCTTTAAAAAGGATTCCGCTAAGGGAATATCCAGATATAGAAAAGTCACAAATTACAATTGATACTAGATACCCTGGATCTTCTTCAGCTACCGTTGAAACGAAAATAACAGAGATTATTGAGAATCAGATAAGTGGCATAGAGGGAATTAAATCTATCTCATCGGTTAGCAGAGACGGTAGATCTAGAATTAAAATTGAATTTAATGCAGAAAAAAATATAAATGAAGCTGCTAACGATGTCCGTGATTCAGTATCTAGAATATTTGGAAGATTACCAAAAGATTCTGAGGCACCAGAAATTTATAAAATTGATGCAGATGCCGACGCAGTAATGTATCTCAATCTTTCAAGTTCCAGTCTGAATCAAATGGAATTAACAGAATACGCAGAGAGATATTTAATTGATAGACTTTCAGTAATACCTGGTGTTGCTAAAATCAATGTTTCTGGGAAAAAAAGAAAATCTATGAGGATTTGGATTGATCCTGAAAAGCTATCATTTTATAACGTTACAGTTTTAGATATTGAAAACAAATTACTCGAGGAAAATGTTGAATTTCCAGCTGGAAGATTAGAATCAAAAACAAGAGATTTTTCTGTCCGATTAGAAAGTGGATTAACAAATGTTAAAGATTTTGAAGAATTGGTTGTAAAGAAAGGTAATCAATTTTCATATGTAAAATTAAAAGATGTTGCAAAAATTGAGTTAGGACCAGAGGAACCAAGAGAATTATTTAGAGGAAATGGAGAAGAAATGATTAGTTTTGGAATAGTTAAACAGACTTCAGCTAATCTAATCTCCATGTCAAATTTAGTTTTAAAAGAATTTGAGAGAATTAAAAAGGATTTACCACCTGAGGTAAATATATATAAAAGCTGGAATACATCTTCATTCGTTACTAAAGCACTAGAAGAAGTTCTATTAACATTATTGCTAGCAATTTCACTTGTTACAATTGTAATTATATTCTTTTTAAAAAATGTATCTATTTCGTTTATTCCATTTTTAACAGTCCCAGTTTCGATATTATCTACGTTTATTTTTTTGAATTTTTTTGGATTCTCAATTAACTTAATCACTCTCCTTGCACTTGTATTATGCACAGGTTTAGTTGTTGATGATTCAATAGTAATGCTGGAGAATATTTATAGAAAAATTGAAGAAGGAAAATCATTGATACAATCATCTATTGAAGGTTCCAAGGAAGTTTTTTTTGCAATTATTTCAACTTCTGTAGTATTAATAAGTGTTTTTTTACCAATTATTTTTTTAGAAGGAGATACTGCAAGATTATTTGATGAACTTGCTGTGACAATTATTGGAGCAATTTTCTTTTCTACATTTACATCATTAACACTTACGCCGATGCTATGTTCAAAAGTTTTAAAGATTGGAAATATTGGTTCAAAAAAAGTTATTAATGCATCTAAATATCTTTATTATTTAAATATATTTATCAAAAATAAATATGTTGTTCCTTTAATTTTTGGAGTTTCAATCCTATTTTCATTTATTATTTTTTTAAATTTGCAAAAAGAATTGTCCCCTAGTGAAGATAGAGGTGCTTTTTTCTTAATTATGAATTCTCCAGAGGGTAGTAGCTTTAACAATACAGTTAATCAAATGTTAGCACTTGAAAAACAGTTAATGAAATTGAATGAAAATAAAGAAGCTACGAGAGTATTACTAAAAGTCCCAAGAAGTTTTTCAGGTTCAGAAAATTTTAGTGATGGTATTGGTATAATTGTTCTTGATGATTGGTCTAAAAGAAGACCAATAAATCAAATTATTAATGAAGTAAAAAAAACTACTGATATATCAGATTCTAGAGTAATTATATTTCCCCCTAGAGGTTTGGGTCAAAGAAGATCTGGATCTCAGGTACAATTTGTAATTGAAGGTAATGACTATAGTTTAATTCAGGAAAATATGAACATTATTTTAGATGAACTAAAAAATAATCCCAATTTCACTTTTTATGATGTTGACTATAAAAAGACTCGTCCCCAACTTAAAGTATACATAGATAGGAGCAAAACAGCTGAACTTGAAATTTCATCTAATGATATAGGCAGAACACTTGAAATACTTTTAGCCGGAAGAAAAATTAATACATTCCTGGATAAAGGCGAAGAATATTACGTAATACTTCAGTCAAAAAAATCTAATAGACAGTTAAAAGATGATTTGTCTCAGATTAAAGTTAAAACATCTAATGGTGAGTTTGTTCGTCTAGATTCATTAGTTTATTTTGAAGAGTTGGCTGAAGCTAAAGAACTTAATCGTTATAATAGAAGTAGGGCAATTACATTAAAGGCGAGTATATCAAAGGATTATTCTCTAGGAGAAGCAATCTCTTTTTTAGAAAAAGTTGCAAATGAAAAATTTGATAAAAATGTAAAGATAGATTTTAAAGGACAGGGTAAAGAATTCAAAGAATCATCCAAGCAATTCTATTTTTTATTTTTGGTTTCCTTTTTAGTGATTTACCTTGTTTTGAGCGCACAGTTCGAAAGTTTTGTTTATCCTTTTATAATAATTATTACAGTACCATTATCATTGTTTGGCGGAATCTTTGGTCTTTGGATTTTTGGAAGTTCTTTAAATATTTTTAGCCAAATTGGTATAATTATATTACTTGGTATATCAGCAAAAAATGGTATTTTGATAGTTGAATTTGCTAATCAGTTGAAAAATAAAGGTATTGAAATTCATGAGGCCTTAATGCAAAGCTGCGAGCAAAGAATCCGTCCTGTAATAATGACAGCCTTATCAACAATGGTTGGTGCAATTCCCTTAATATTAAGTACTGGTGCTGGCAACGAGTCTAGAACAACTATTGGTGTAGTGATATTTTTTGGACTTTTATTTTCTATTTTTCTAACATTATTTCTTACACCTTATTTTTATACTAAAGTTGCTAAATATGCAAAATAGACTACACAAAACATCTATATTTTAATACAATTTAAATATGTATATTAGAATAGTAAATGTAAAATTTGCTTCAGAAATTGAAGCTGACGCCATGCACGCTTTTGCAGAGCATGAACTTATAAATAAGTTACCTGGTATATTGTCAGTAGAAAATGTAAGGATATCAAAATTGCATAGCATTGTTATCAACAAATTTGACTCTCAAGAGTCAGCTGAAAAATCAAAGGAGATTATTATAAATAAAATGAAACAAAATCCTAATATAAAGATAGAAGTTTATGAAGGTAAGAGATCTTTTATCAAAGAAAAATCATAGTTTTTATTGACAAGTTTCAATAAATACTTTCGATTCTAAAGATTCGTTCCCATTATAATTTAGTTTTATACCTTTAATAATTGAAGCATCCAAAAAATCAAAACCAGAATTAATTCTTATATATTTATCATCAACACATTTTTTGTGAGATGGGTCAAACCCGACCCATCCAACTTCTTTAAGAAATAACTCTCCCCATGCATGTGTAGAATTTTCTGTAGCATTTAAATCTTCATACAAGAAACCATTAACATATCTCGCTGGGATGCCACACAACCTTGCAGCAGATATCAATATATGTGCAAAATCCTGACAAACACCCTCTCCTTGCTCTATTGCCTCTCTTGAACTAGTTGAAGTTGAAGTGGATCCACTTACATATTTGATCGAGTTAGAAACACTGAGATTTAACTCATGAGCAAATTCAATTAAGTTTTTTTTTTTTATTTTTTTTGTTAAATTTTCTATTTTTCTACATGGAAGTGTTAAGTTTGTATTTCTTAAAAAACATAAAGGATTAACCTTTTCTGACAAACCTTTTATTATACCAGAAAGGTCTCTTGTCTTAACAATTCCTTTAGAGGTAATTTCTAATTTTCCACTAAAATTTTTATTATAAATATTAAGGATTTTATGACCTAATCCATCTATATGCGATTCAACAATTTTCCCACTATTACAATTAATTTCCCATTCTATAATGTGTTGATTTTCGCACTGCGTTGGATATAACTTGACACACTGAATTAATTTTGGAACTTCTGTACTATATTTGTATGACGTCTTATGATTTATTTTAATTTTCATTCTTCGGTTCCAAAAAAATATTTCTTTTCTAAATTTGAATAAATTAGGTTTATGTCTTTAATAAAACATCTTAAAAATTCATGTAATCCGATATCAGAAATTTTGTTTGCATTCAACTTTTTTAAATCCCTATACATTAACTTTACTTGTGATTTAGCTTTGGTTTTCTGTTTATAGAAATTACCTAGTCGTTCTAAATGATGATTAATCTTTTCCACAGAAAAAATTAAAGATCTAGGGCATGTCATATTCAATATTAGAAAATCAATAATTTTTATATAATTAATTTGTTCTTCACCATATGCCCATTTGAATGCTCTAAAAGATGAAATAGACCTCAACATCATACTCCACTGAAAATTGTCAACCTCGCTTCCAACATAATTCACACTAGGCAATAGTATAAAGTATTTAACATTAATTATTCTTGCAGTGAAATCCGCTCTTTCAAAATATGTCCCTAAAATTAAAAAATCATAACCATCATTTATCAATTGCGTATTTAGTATAGTTCCACGAATAAGATTTACTTGCTTTTTTACCCATTCAATAATTTCTGGTAATTCTTTAAGGATATTTTTTGTTGATTGAATATTGGATTCAAGATCATGAAATGTTGAATTTATTGCATTCCAAACCTCAAGAGTTACTGCTGTTCTAACCATTCTGATATTTTCTCTAGCATTTTTAATACAATTTTTGATAGATGAAGGGTTGTTTACATCAAACAATAAGAATGAAATAATTTTTTCTTTCTTAATTTTATTATTTTTTTGACTTTTCATGGAATCCACTTATTTCTTCTACAGATTCTGATGGGAATGAAATTGGTTCTTTAAGAAAAATAACATCAAAAAATGGCTCAAATATTTCGCAAACTTTAGAGAAGCTTGATGAAGAAAAAAAAATGATTAGTTGGAGGATTAAAGAAACAGATCAAAAACTTTTACCAGTTAATAGTTATCAAGCTACTTTGATACTCAAGGAGGATCAAGAAGGTAAGGTAGAAGCAACCTACAAGGCTGGTTTTTATAGAGGTTTTATGGGTAATGATCCTCCTGAAGAACTAAACGATGAAAATTCAAAAAAAAAAGTTAAAGAATTTATTAGCTCAGCATTAAAAAACCTAAAAACAAAATTAGAAAAATGATTTTTTTTTTTTCCTAATTCTTTGTTTTTTAAGTAATTCTATTAAAAGTGAACCTCTAGCTTTCATAACTTGCCAAGAAAGCAATCAGGTTGACGTTGTAAACTTAAATTCTTTTACTGTAGTATATAATTATAAAGTTGGATCCGCTCCTGCTGCTATAGATGTAGATATAAAAAAAAAGATGGTTTATGTTGCGAACCCTAATAGTAACAACGTCAGCATTATAAATCTTAAAACTGGAAAAGTTGAAAATATTGCAGCCAATAAAAGTCCATTAGGTATCAAGTATCATGGAATATTAAACAAAATAGTCGTTTCTAACTGGTACGATGATACTATTACGATTATTGACCAAGATAAAAAAGAAAAAAAAACAATAAAAGTAGGAAAATCACCTGCTGGTATTGATATTCATCCTATAACTGGTCAGATAGTTGTAGCTAATAGGGATAGTAATACAGTCAATATTATTGAAGATTTAAATAAAAAAATCATAAGTACTATAAAAGTTCAAAAATCTCCATTTGGTGTTTTCTTTAGCAGTGACGGTAAAAAACTTTATGTATCAAATGTTCAATCAAATTCAATTAGTGTTATTGATTTCAAATCACGTAAAATTATAAAAAATTTTAAGGTTCAAGAATGGCCATATCAAGTCTCAATATTTTCGGAGAATAATGAAATATTTGTCTCTAATCAGAGAAATGACAGTATTTCAATACTGGATCTGCAAACATACCAATTGAAAAATGAAATTAATAATATTTGTGGGTATCCTGAGGGATTAAATATTAATAAAAGATTAAATTTAATTATTATTGCTTGTTGGTTCGATAACGAAGTTGTA
>CACBWF010000024.1 GCA_902542925.1 uncultured Alphaproteobacteria bacterium | reverse complement strand
CAACACATCATATTTTAGAATGGAAAAAGATATTCCATTAATAGTTCCAGAAGTAAATCCAAAAGAAATTTCAAAATTTAAAAAAAAGAAAATTATAGCAAACCCAAACTGCTCTACAATTCAACTTGTAACTGTTCTTAAACCAATTCATGACGCTTTTTCAATAAAACGAGTTGTAGTCTCTACATACCAATCTACATCGGGAGCTGGTAAAAAAGCGATGGATGAACTATTTAATCAAACTCTTGACGTATACAAAAATAAACACCTTAAAAATAAAGTATTTACAAAAAGAATAGCTTTTAATTTGATACCTCATATTGATAAATTTCTTGAAGATGGTTATACAAAAGAAGAAAAAAAAATGTCTGAGGAAACAAAAAAAATACTTGATTCAAAAATTAAGTTGTCAGCTACTTGCGTAAGAGTTCCAGTTTTCATAGGACATGCAGAGGCAGTAAATATTGAAACAAAAAAACAAGTTTCACCTGAAGAATTGAGAGAAGTTCTGGGTAATGCACCTGGTGTTAGTGTTGTAGATTCTAGAATTGATGGAGGCTACGTAACACCAGACGAGACCACAGGAGAAGATGAAGTTTTCGTTAGTAGAGTCAGAAGTGATATTACAGTAAAACATGGTGTATCTTTATGGATTGCTGCCGATAACTTAAGAAAAGGTGCTGCACTAAACAGTGTTCAAATTGCTGAAGAATTAATTAAGTATCTTAAATGAGTAAGAATTTTAAAAGTAGATTTTTCGAAGATTATATACTCGGGGAAACTATAAAACATAGTGTCCCAAGAACAGTCACTTCTGGTGACGTTACATTGTATTTAGCTACAACTGGAAGTAGGTTTGCGATAAATTATTCAGATGAATTCTCTAGAGATTTAGGTTTTCAGGGAACTCTTGTTGATGACATATTAGTCTTTCATTTAGTTTTTGGAAGAACAGTTCCAGACCTTTCTTTGAATGCAATTGCAAATTTAGGTTATGCTGATGTAAGATTTCTTAATCCTGTATATGTTGGAGATACTATTAATTCAATTTCTAAAATTGTTGGTTTAAAAGAAAACTCTAATGGGAAAACTGGAACAGTTTATGTTTATTCTGAAGGCAAAAACCAAAAGGGTGAATTAATATTATCCTATTACAGATGGTTGATGATGAGAAAGAGGGATTTTAACGAACATCTAGATAAAAAAACAATTCCAGAAATGCCTACAATAGTTGAAAAAAAAGACATGAAATTTTTTAAAAATATTAATTTGAAGAAATGGAATACTTCATTTACAGGAAGTGAAAATTTATTTGAGGACTACAATGTGGGAGAAGAAATTGATCATCTAGACGGACAAACAATTGAAGAATCAGAACATCAAATGGCAACAAGACTATATCAAAATAATGCAAGAGTTCACTTTAATCAACATGTAGAAAAAGAAGGAAGATTTGGCAAAAGAATTATTTATGGAGGATATATAATTTCATTAGCTAGGGCTATTAGTTGCAATGGATTAAGTAATACTATTAAATTAGCAGCAATCCATTCTGGGAAACATTCGGCTCCAACATTTAGTGGTGACACAATTTATGCCTGGTCAAAAATTCTTGAAAAAGAAGATTATAACAGAGATGTTGGGATAATGCGCATAAGAACCCTAGCTTCTAAGAATAATAATAAAATTTCCTTTCCAGATGAAAAGTCATTAACAGAAAATATAGTTTTAGACTTAAACTATTCAGTTTTTATACCAAAAAGAATATGAAAAAAACTAATCTTCCAATCTCACCACATTTACAAATATATAGGCCTCAATTGACTTCTGTTCTTTCTATCTCCCACAGGATATCGGGCTTTTTTTTAGTATTACTTTTGCCCCTAATTATGATTTGGTTAGGTTGTTTATTGATTGGTGAATTTGCATACCAATCATTGATTAACTTTTTATCACTAAAAATTAGTAAATTTGTTTTAATAATGATATGTTTTGGATTTTCATACCATATGCTTAATGGTATACGCCATATTTTCTGGGACTTTGGTATTGGTGTAGAAATAAAAGTTTCAGGGATATGGGGTGTTGTAATTTTATTGCTAACTTCTTTTGTTACAATCATTTTTGGTCTGTCAATATTATGAATTTTCATATGACATCAGAAAAAACTTTGTGGGTTCTTCAGAGAGCATCCGCAGTTTTAAATTTAGTTATTATTATTTACATTTTTTTCTCATTAAATGCTTCAAATCTTCAAGATTTTTCACTTACACTAATTTGGTTAGAACAAAATTTTAACAAATTTATTCTTTTTATATTATTTTTTTCATTAGGTCTTCATGCTTCTCTTGGAATATCTGTGATAATACATGACTACATTCATGAAAATAAAATAAAAAATATTATGCTATTGGGAAAAAATTTATTTATAATACTCTTTTGGGGTTTTGTAGGAATTAGTTTGTATTTTATTTAATAAAAACAATATTTATAATTATGTCTTTAAAAATTGAAACTCTAGAGTTTGATGTAATTGTTATAGGCGCAGGAGGGTCTGGACTGAGATCCACTATGGGTTGTGCTTCACAAAATTTAAAGACAGCTTGTTTAACAAAAGTATTTCCTACTAGAAGTCATACAGTTGCAGCACAAGGAGGTATTAGCGCTGCCCTGGGAAATATGGGGGAAGATGATTGGAAATGGCACATGTATGACACAGTTAAAGGTTCTGATTGGCTTGGTGATCAAGATGCGATCGCTTTCATGTGCAAAGAAGCTCCAGACGCAGTTATTGAATTAGAGCATTATGGCGTTCCTTTTTCAAGAACTGAAGATGGTAAAATTTACCAAAGACCATTTGGAGGAATGACCACTAATTTTGGAGAAGGTATTGCACAGAGAACTTGTGCAGCTGCAGATAGAACTGGGCATGCAATGCTTCATGCACTTTATCAACAATCATTATCATATAATGCAGAATTCTTTGTTGAATATTTTGTTATTGATTTAATTATGGGAGAAAATAATGAATGTAAAGGCGTTCTCACATGGAATCTTCACGATGGAAAACTTTACTGTTTTAACGCCAAAATGACAATACTTGCGACAGGAGGATACGGGAGAGCATATTTTTCTTGTACTTCAGCACATACCTGTACAGGTGATGGTGGAGCTATGGTTCTAAGAGCAGGTTTACCATTACAAGATATGGAATTTACACAGTTTCATCCTACAGGAATTTATGGTGCAGGAGTATTAATAACTGAGGGTGCCAGAGGGGAAGGTGGATACCTAACAAATAATTTAGGTGAAAGATTTATGGAAAAATATGCTCCAAATGCCAAAGACTTGGCAAGCAGAGATGTTGTTTCTAGGTCTATGACTACAGAAATACTAGAGGGAAGAGGATGTGGGGACAAAAAGGATCATATACACCTTAATTTGAGTCATTTAGAAAATAAGATTCTGGAAGAAAAACTTCCTGGAATAACTGAATCTGCAAAAATATTTGCTGGAGTTGATGTTAGAAAAGAGCCTATACCCGTTCAACCAACAGTGCATTACAATATGGGGGGTATTCCAACTAACGTTTTTGGAGAAGTAATTACCAAAGATGCAAAAAAAGAGGTTATCGTGAATGGTTTGATGTCAATAGGGGAGGCCGCATGTGTTTCCGTTCATGGGGCTAATAGACTTGGTTCCAACTCATTACTCGATCTTGTAGTTTTTGGTAGATCATCGGCCAAAAGGTGTGGGGAATTATTACCAAATGTGAAAAAAAATAAAACTATTGCAAAATATGAATTAGATAAAATCATCGATGAATTTATGGAAGTAAAGAACTCTAAAGGTGGTCATAATGTTGCTGAAATCAGAACTGAAATGCAACATACTATGCAAAAGTACTGTGCAGTTTATCGAAATGAGGAAACTTTAAAAAAAGGAAAAAAAATTCTTCAAGAACTTTTCAAACAAACAAAGTCAATTCGAATCCATGACAATTCATTAGTTTGGAATACTGAAGTTGTTGAAGCATTAGAATTAAAAAATCTACTTTTACAATCAATCGCTAGTATGGAATCTGCAATAATTAGGAAAGAAAGTAGAGGTGCTCATTCCCGATCAGACTTCAAAAACAGAAATGATAACAAGTGGCTAAAACATACACTAGTTTGGGTTAACAAGAACTCAAAAACTAATCACGACTTTAAAAAAGTACAACTCAAAACCAATAATAATGAAGTGAAAACTATTGTTCCAAAGGCAAGAGTTTATTAAAAAAAAACAATTCACTATTGATATGTCATATCAAATCAGTATTTATATAATAAGGTAATATTAGAAATAGTTATATTTTCTATTTCTGAAATTTTAAAGGGTTTAAACAAAAGTTGTAATCGTTATGGTAGAATTAACACTTCCTAAAAATTCAGTTGTTGAACAAGGTAAAACCTTTAGAGAACAGGGTGATAAAGATAATCAAATTAAAATCGATGTTTACAGGTGGAATCGGGACTCAGGTAAAAACCCAAGTATAGATACTTTTTGGGTTAATGTTAAGAATTTGGGTCCTATGGTTTTAGATGCGTTAAACTATATTAAAAATAATATTGATCCAACAATAACCTTTAGGAGATCTTGTCGCGAAGGTATATGTGGCTCGTGTTCAATGAATATCAATGGTGTCAATACTCTTGCTTGTCTAAAACCAATTCAAGGTAAAGATTTAAAAATTTTCCCCTTACCACATATGAGGGTTATTAAGGATTTAATTCCTGACCTTAGCGAATTCTATAAACAATATAAATCGATCAAACCTTGGCTAAGACCTAAACAAAAAAATTCAAAGAAAGAAATTTTACAATCGCCGGAAGATAGAAAGAAACTAGATGGACTTTACGAGTGTGTATTATGTGCATGTTGTTCAACTTCATGTCCAAGTTATTGGTGGAATAGTGAAAAATTTTTGGGTCCTGCTATTCTTCTTCAAGCATACCGATTTATAGTTGATAGTAGAGATAGAGATCGAAAAAAACGCTTAGAAATGCTTAATGATGCATTTAAACTTTACAGATGTCACACAATTATGAATTGCACTAAGACTTGCCCAAAAAATCTTAACCCAGCTAAAGCAATTTCATCCATAAAAAAAATGCAAATTACTAACTGAGTTTGAAAAATTTTAAATCAAAAGTATTTAATTATTTGGAAGAAACATACCTTATTAAACTAAATTCGGAACAACTGAATGCATTAAATATTATTAACAAACAACTTTTAGACTTATATTCAAAAATTAACATAGTTAAATCATTGTTTTTTAAACCCTCTGGTATTTATATTCATGGACCGGTTGGAGTAGGTAAGTCCATTTTAATGGAGGCTATCTCAAAAGTTTTAAAAAAAAAACTTTCAATGTTCCATTTCAACGACTTTATAACAAATTTACAACAAACTAAATCTTTAAAAAACAAGACAACTATAATAAATAAAGTAACTAAAGATAAAATTGTAATAATTGATGAATTGCAAATTAATAATCTGGCTGATGCAATCCTTATATTTAACTTTTTAACTGAGTCCAAAAAAAAAAAAATATTTATAATCTTTACTAGTAATAGGAGCCCTAAAAATCTTTATAAAAGTATAATTAACAAAAGATTTGTTTCAAATTTAAAGAGTTATCTTAATAGTAACTTTCGTGTAATTGAGTTTAAATCTACAACCGATTATCGATTGATAAATGAAATGGGAGACTGCTTCTTTTTTTCAAATCCAAGAGATAACTATAAACAACAGGATGTACTGATAAAAAAAATTTGCATTACTAAACTAACTCCCAACAAAGTCTTAAAAAATTCCGATCTTACTTTCAAATCTAATAATTCAAAAAGAATCATTGACAGTTCTTTTAAAAAAATTTGTGGGGCTAATTTTGGAGTTATAGAATATAAACAAATTGTAAAAAAATTTAATTTTATCATAATAAGAAATATTCCCATATTAAATGAGGAAAAAAAAGATTTAATTGCTAGATTTATAACTTTAATTGACCATATCTATGATGAAAAAAAATTTTTATCAATATCGTCAAATTATGGAATAGATAAAATATTTAAGGCAAATACAAAAAAATTTGAATATAAAAGAACATATTCAAGATTAATTGAAATGGGATCAAAAGTTTATATTTCAAAGTTTTTTAAAAATCTGTGAATTTAATGTTATTAATTAGTTATGTATATTGAAGATAAAATTTTAAATTTAAAAAAAAAAAGAAATGCAGTAATTCTTGCACATTATTATCAAGATGAAGATATCCAGGACATAGCTGATTTTGTTGGAGACTCACTTGATTTATCGAGAAAGGCAGCAAATACAAGTTGTGATACAATTGTTTTTTGCGGGGTAAAATTTATGGCTGAAGTCGCAAAAATTCTTAATCCAATGAAAAATGTAATTATTCCAGATTTAAAAGCTGGATGCTCATTGGAACAATCTTGTCCTTCTCACTCATTCAAAAAATTTAAAGAGCAAAACCCCCACCACTTAATAATCTCATATATAAATTGTTCTGCAGAGATTAAAGCTTTATCAGATATTATTGTTACTTCATCGAATGCCAAAAAAATTATTAATCAATTACCAAGAAATGAAAATATCATTTTTGCCCCGGATCAGCATTTAGGAAGTTATCTTAATAAAATAACTGGAAGGAATATGCTTTTATGGAGAGGATCGTGCATTGTTCACGAAACCTTTTCAGAAAAAGAAATAGTAAAACTTAAAATTAGAAATCCTAAATCTGAGCTTATAGCTCATCCCGAATGTCCTGAAGAAATTCTCAGACATGCAGAACATATTGGGTCCACATCATCGCTACTTAAATATACTGAAAATAGTGGTTCTTCTAGCTTTATTGTAGCTACAGAGCCACATATCATTCATCAAATGAAAAAAAGAGCACCTCAAAAAGAGTTTATTATTGCTCCAGGAAATGATGGTAGTTGTTCCTGCTCAAAATGTCCATTTATGGAACTAAATACTATGGAAAAGCTTCTCCACTGTTTAGAAAATAATACACCAAGTATTTATATGGACTCAGTTCTAATGAAAAGCGCCAAGAAACCTCTTATAAAGATGCTTGAAATGAGTTAGTTAACTTTATGATATGAAAAATGTTTTTTATATTTCTAAGTTCGCTTCTAAGCTTCTTGAGACTGAACTAAAATTTGACTTAGGAGGTCGCTCTTTTAATGGTGATGTAACATCAACAACATTCATAAGTAGGGGAAAAAAAGCTATGTTTTCTTTCGTGGCAAGAGAACCAATTAAACTTTGCGGTATAAATTTTTTGGAAGACTATCTTAAGGAATATTATCCAAAAATTAAAATTCTAAAATTTTTTGGGGACGGTGAAGAAATAATTAAAAATCAAAGAATTGCAGAAGTCTCAGGTGATTGTAGAAAAATTCTTTCTATGGAGAGAACATTACTCAATTTCTTGCAACACTTAAGTTCAATATCTACTACAACATCAAACTTAATTAAACTAATGGGAAATACCAAAACACAACTTTTGGATACACGAAAAACTTCAATAGGATTAAGATTGCTTGAAAAATATGCTACTTCGATTGGAGGAGCGATAAACCATAGATTAAACCTTAAACAAAAAATTCTAATTAAAGATAATCATCTAATTTTGTCTGAAGGATTAGAAAAAATAATGAAAATTATTAAAAAAAAAAAAATTAAATCATACCAAATTGAGTGCGATACTTTTAAACAAACAAAAACATTAATGGAATTGGGTTGCAACCATTTTCTCTTGGATAATATGAAAGTAAGTGAAATAAAAAAATGTATAAATTTGAAAAAAGATAAAAATGTCATTTTTGAAATTAGTGGTGGTATAAATTTTAGCAATATAAAAAAATATTCTCAGTTAGGAGCTGACTATATTTCAGTTGGATCTATAACAAATAACAAAAGGTTGGTAGATATTGGTCTAGATATAATTTAAAATGATTCAATTTATGTTTAAATTGATATACCATCTAAAATTAAGGGGAATTTATTGGCAAAAATTAGTTTGATCGGCGCTGGAAATATAGGAGGGGAATTAGCTTCCTTAATAGCATCAAAATCATTAGGAGATATAGTCTTAATTGATGTAATTGACGGTCTAGCTAAAGGAAAGGCATTAGACCTGGGACAAAGTGGTGCAGTAAGAAACTTTAGTTGTTCCATTTCTGGTGGAAGATCCTTATCAAAAATTAAAAACAGTGATGTAATAGTGGTTACAGCTGGTATTTCCAGAAAACCAGGAATGAGTAGAGATGATTTAATTTCAACCAATCTTGAAATTATGAAGAATATTGGGAAGGCTATAAAAATTAACAGTCCTAACGCATTTATTATTTGCGTAACAAACCCTCTAGATGCAATGGCATGGGTTCTCAAAAAAACAAGTGGTATAAAAAAAAATATGATTGTAGGTATGGCGGGAATACTTGATTCAGCAAGGTTTAAATTTTTTTTATCAAAAGCTTTGAATGTATCTCAGGAGGATATTCAAACAATGGTCTTAGGAGGTCATGGTGATACTATGGTACCACTTATGAATTATACAAAAATTAGTGCTGTTCCTATACTAGAATATATAAAACAAAATAATATTAAGAAAAAAACTGTTGATGATATAATTGTAAGAACAAGAAATGGGGGAGGAGAAGTTGTATCATTGTTAAAAACTGGTTCCGCATTCTACGCACCTGCTATAAGTGCATGTGAGATAGTTGAGTCTTTTTTGAAAAATAAAAAAAAATTAGTTCCTTGTTCGACGTATCTAACAGGAGAATACGGTGTTAAGAACCTTTTTGTAGGAGTTCCGGTTATAATAGGAAATAAAGGGATTGAGAAGGTTATAAAAGTTGAGTTTAGTGCCGAAGAAAAATATCAATTTAAAAAATCGGTAAAATCAGTGGACATTTTAACAAAATTGTGTCAAAAACTGTTGATTAAAAGTAATATTTAACTATTAATCCTCTTTAATTTCTATTTACATATGCAATTATGGACATTCATGAATATCAAGCAAAACAACTACTAGCTAAATTTGGTGTTAATATACCTGCAGGTGAAATTATCTACCAACCTCATGAGGCAGTTACAGTTACATCTTGGCTAAACGAAGAAGAGGTCATGGTCAAGGCCCAGGTTCATGCAGGTGGAAGGGGTAAATCTGGAGGAATTAAAAAATGTTCAGGTCAAGATGAAGTTGTTGAAACTGTTGAAAAAATGATAGGTATGAAATTAAAAACCCCACAAACAGGTGATAAACAAAAAACAGTATCAAGGGTATATATAGAAAAGGCGCATAACATTGAAACTGAATTATATTTTTGTATTTTGGTTGATAGAGAAACTGGAGGAAACACAATTATTACCTCAAAAAAAGGTGGTATGGATATTGAGAAAGTCGCAGAAGATGATCCTAATAGTATTTTTAAGGTAAAATTATCTCCAGGAACTAAATTATTAAATCACCATGCAAGAACAATATCTTATGAACTAGGTTTAAAAGGTACAATCGCCAAAAAAGCTCAAAAAAATCTTATGGGTATATACAATGCATTTGAAAAATTAGATGCTGCCATGATTGAAATCAATCCTTTAGCAGTTACCAAGGAAGGCGAGGTTGTTGCTCTTGATTGCAAAGCTTCATTTGATGACAATGCTTTATATCGTCAAAGGCAGATTGCAGATATGAAAGATGATAATGAATATGATCCGCTTGAGCTTGAAGCTGCAAGGCACGATCTTAACTATGTTAAGCTAGACGGGAACATAGGTTTAATGGTTAATGGTGCTGGCCTCTCAATGGCCACGATGGATATAATTAAATTTTATGGGGGAGAAGCTGCAAATTTTATGGACGTCGCTGGAGCCGCGACACCTCAAAGAGTTGCGGCTGCATTTAAACTGATATATAGAGATAACGACGTTAAAGGTATATTAATAAATATATTTGGAGGCATGATGAGATGCAATGATATTGCTCAAGGTCTTGTTGATGCATCTAAAGAAGTGGGACTTGATAAACCATTAGTTGTTAGATTAGAGGGTACAAATGTTGAAAAGGGTATGGATATTTTAAAAAATTCTGGGTTTCCAATTACTCCAGTTCCAACTATGGAACAAGCTGCTAAAGAAATTGTTGAACTAGTTAAAAAAAAATAATGGCCGTTTTAATTACAAGAGAGTCTAAAATTATATGTCAGGGTTTTACCGGGTCTCAAGGTACCTTTCATTCGGAGAGGGCAATAGAATATAATACTAATATTGTTGGAGGAGTTACACCTGATAAAGGTGGAATGAAACATTTAAATATTCCAGTATTTAATACTGTTGCAGAGGCTAAAAAAAAAACAGGGTGTAATGCTTCAGGGGTTTTTGTACCTCCTCCATTTGCTGCAGATGCTATATTGGAAGGTGTGGAAGCAGAGTTAGATCTTATTGTTTGCATTACTGACGGGATACCAACAAGCGATATGCAAAGAGTAAGAAGAGAGATGAAGGGATCAAAAACAAGGTTGGTAGGACCTAATTGCCCTGGAGTACTAACTCCAGGAGTCGGAAAAATTGGAATTATTCCTGGACATATTTGTAAACCAGGGAGAATCGGAGTTGTGTCAAGATCAGGAACACTCTCCTATGAAGCAGCTGTTCAAACATCATCGCTAGGTCAATCTACCATTATTGGAATTGGAGGAGATCCTGTTAACGGTACAAATTTTGTCGATGCATTGGAATTATTTTTAAAAGATGATGAAACAGATGGTATTGTTTTGATTGGGGAAATAGGCGGAACACCAGAAGTAGAGGGTGCTGAATTTATAAAATCCTGGAAAGGTGAGTTTAAGAAACCTGTGGCGGGTTTTGTTGCTGGTGCTGCTGCACCAAAAGGAAGGAAACTTGGTCACGCTGGAGCTATTGTAAATTCTGGAGCTGAAACAGCTGAAGCAAAAAAAGAGGCACTGAAATCGGCAGGAGTTACGGTTGCTCATACTATAACAACAATTGGTGAGGCGATGATAAAAGCTATGGAGAATTAAATGAGTAAGAATAACAATATTGCTCTTATTTATTATTTAGGAGAAAATAAACCCAATTTAATTACTGACGTTACAAACTATCTCACAGAGATGGAAGGAGATTTTTCTGGTGTTACCTTTGCAACCTTAGGACGAGGATGTGAACTTACTATGATTTATGAAAAAGATTCTGAAATTAATTTTGATGATTTACAAAATGGCCTTAACAAAATTGAATCTTGTAAAAAAGGAAAAATTCAAGTTAAACCTTTTGAACTAAGTACTGAAGGAGGTCCAACGTCAAAAATTACACATCGAATTATTCTTTCAGGTGAAGATCAAAAAGGTATTTTAAACAAAATTATCAAAACCTTAGATCAGAATTCAGCTATTATAGTTAGAATGAATACAGAGAAAATAACATACCCTGAGCATACACAATACTTTTGTAGATTTGCCATATCTGTTAGACAAGAAAACGCACCGCAGTGTCTATCTGAAATTGTAAAAGTTGCTGGCCAAATGAAATTAACTTTTAGATATGAGACATCGTAGATTATTTTTTAGATCTTGGGTGAAAATTTTCAATTGTTTCTCTAATTTTACTTACATCAACCGCAGTATATTTTTGAGTTGTTGATAACGACTTATGTCCCAATAATTCTTGAATAGACCTTAAATCAACTTTATTATCCAGTAACTGAGTTGCAAATGTGTGTCTCAACGAATGTGGAGTTGTATTCTCTGGAAGTAGTTGCTCTCTTCTAATTCTTGATAATTCTCTTTGAATAATAACAGGATTCAGTTTTTTACCTCTTTTACCTATGAATATATAATCATCATCTTTTATGCAAAATGGAACCTCTTCAAGCATTTTAAAAATGTATTTTTTAAGTTCTGGAAGGATGGGTATTGATCTATTCTTTTTACCCTTACTTGTTACCAAAATAAATTCAGTATACTTTAAGCTTTTCAACTTAATACTCAGTACCTCGCTTATTCGAAGACCGTAACCCCACATAAGTAAAAAAATTGATTGATTTCTTCTTCTTATCCAATTACTTCCATTTTCATTAAAGTTTAAAAATATTTTCTCTACTTGCTTAAAAGATAGAGGTCTTGGAAGTGATTCTTGAAATTTCGGAGATTTAATTGCTAAAATTTTTGAAGATTTTATAGAGTTTTGCTTTTTTAAATATTCAAAAAAGTTTTTGATTGAAGATAAGGCTCTTGCATTACTCCTCTGTGAGATATTTTTTTTAATCCGGTGATAAAACCATCCAACTACGGTTTTTTCATCAATTAATTTTAGCATATTTAAATTAACTTTTTGATTTTCATATTCTTTAAAAAATCTTAAAAATGATATCAGATCACTTTTATAAGAAATAACTGTATTTTTTGAAACTCTTTTCTCAAACTCAAGCCAGACAGACCAAGACTCAATATTTTTTTCTAAAAAATCATCCATTAGAGAAATTGTTTTAATTTTTCTTGGAAAATGTTACTGAAAAAAGAAATAAGATCCGTACCTCGGTTTTGCAAAAAAATTTTTTCCTTGCTCCCATAGACTATAATTGAAGGTTCGTCAAAAATTTCAATATCCAATGAAAAAATAGCATTAGAAATTATTTTTTTTTTTAAGTTTTTTATTTGTGGAAGCGTCTCATTTACTGCGTCCAAAATTAGTTCACCCTTTTTTTTATAAATATCTGAAAGGTTTTTCTTTTCTAGAAAATATCCTCCAAATTCTTCAACTTTTCTTGATGAAGATATTAAAAAGAAACAATCTAATTTCAATGAATTACAAATTTTATTGGTAACGTACTTTTTAAATGTATCAGTTTTTTTAATCTTAATAATATCAATGACTAAGTTTAAAACAGCTTGTTGGGTAAAAAAATTATGTTCAGCATTTTTAAGTAC
>CACBWF010000023.1 GCA_902542925.1 uncultured Alphaproteobacteria bacterium | reverse complement strand
GTTCTAACTGTTGGGGATGGTATTGCAAGAGTTTATGGGTTAGATAATGTCAAAGCCGGTGAAATGGTTGAATTTCCTGGAAAAATTAAAGGGATGGCCTTAAACCTTGAGGAAGATAATGTTGGTATTGTCATTTTTGGAAATGATAGAGAAATTAAAGAAGGTGACGTAGTAAAAAGGACTGGTCAAATTGTTGAAGTACCTGTTGGTAAAGGTCTTTTGGGAAGAGTCGTTGACGGTCTTGGAAACCCAATTGATGGAAAAGGGCCTTTAAAAAATGTCAAAAACCAAAGAGTCGAAATTAAAGCTCCAGGTATAATGCCTAGAAAGTCAGTACATGAACCAATGCAAACTGGCATCAAAGCCATTGATAGTTTAATACCGATCGGGCGTGGGCAGAGAGAACTCATTATTGGTGATAGACAGACAGGCAAAACAGCTGTCATAGTTGATACAATAATCAATCAAAAAAAAATAAATTCTGGAAATGATGAATCAAAAAAACTTTACTGTATATATGTTTCAATTGGACAAAAGAGATCTACTGTTGCACAAATTGTAAAAACACTAGAAGATTACGATGCCCTTGATTATTCAATCGTGGTTGCTGCAACTGCATCTGATCCAGCACCACTTCAATTTCTTGCACCTTATACCGGATGTGCTATGGGTGAGTTTTTCAGAGATAATTCAATGCATGGTGTAATTTTTTATGATGATCTATCGAAACAAGCAGTAGCTTACAGGCAAATGTCTTTATTACTTAGGCGTCCTCCTGGAAGAGAAGCATATCCTGGTGATGTATTCTATATTCATTCAAGGCTTCTAGAACGTGCTGCAAAAATGAGTGACAAAGAAGGTGGAGGTTCTCTGACTGCTCTTCCAGTAATAGAAACACAAGCTGGCGATGTTTCAGCTTATATCCCTACTAATGTAATTTCAATAACAGATGGACAAATTTTTTTAGAAACTGAATTATTTTTTAAAGGTATTCGTCCTGCTGTAAATGTTGGTCTTTCTGTAAGTAGGGTAGGTTCTGCAGCTCAAATAAAAGCAATGAAGCAAGTTTCTGGTTCAATAAAATTAGATTTAGCGCAATTTAGAGAAATGGAAGCTTTTTCTCAATTTGCATCAGATCTTGACCAATCAACTAGAAAGCTTCTTGAAAGGGGTAGAAGACTTACTGAAATATTAAAGCAATCACAATATTCGCCTTTAAGTGTTGAACAGCAGGTAGTTGTAATTTTTGCGGGAGTAAATGGTTATCTAGATGAAATTGATTTGCAGGATATAACAAAGTTCGAGAGTGATCTTTTAAGCTCTTTAAAAACCGAAGGAAAAGAAATATTAAGTGCAATAGAAACAGAGCAAACAATTTCTGATAAATTGAAACCAAAGATTGAAGATTTTATTACAAATATTTCTCGAAAATATAAAAAAGAAAGTATTTAGATGCCAAGTCTGAAAGATTTACGGAACAGAATTTCAAGTGTTAAATCTACAAAGAAGATTACATCTGCAATGAAGATGGTAGCAGCTGCAAAACTAAGGAAAGCCCAAGAAAATGCCTTGCAAGCAAGGCCTTACTCAGAAAAATTATATAATATTGTTAAAACATTAGTGTTGAGTGAAGGCCAAAATTTTAATCGACCATCGTTAGTGCTAGGAACAGAAAAGAATACTACGCAGCTTATAGTTGTTTGTTCTGCAGATAGAGGCTTATGTGGCGGGTTCAATGGTTCAGTAGTGAGATATACTAGAAAGAAAATAAGAAAATTAAACTCACAGGGAAAAAAAACAAAAATAATCTTTATAGGTAAAAAAGCTTTTCAAGCTCTTAAAAGAGAAAATTCCGAAAATATTATTAAAGTGTTTTCTGATGTAACAAATAAGATCATTGATTTTAACCTTGCAAAAGAAATTAGTGATTTAATAGTATCAAACTTTGATCAAGGAACTTTTGACTCATGTAATCTAATTTATACTCAGTTTAATAGTGCTATTAATCAGGAAGTCAAAGAAAAATCTTTAATACCATTAGTAACAGATGATTATAATTCAGATAATAAAAATTCTATCCTCCAAGATTACAATTTTGAACCAGATGAAGAAAATATTTTAAATCATGTAGTTCCGCAAAATCTATCAGTTCAATTATTTACTGCACTATTAGAAAGTGTAGCTAGCGAACAAGGCGCAAGAATGACAGCAATGGATAATGCTACAAGAAATGCAAATGATATGATTGATAATCTCACATTGTTTTACAATAGATCTAGACAGGCAGTTATTACAAAAGAATTAATTGAAATAATTTCGGGTGCTGAAGCAATTTAAAGGAGAAAAAAATGAATAACAATATTGGAAAAGTAAAACAAATTTTAGGTGCTGTTGTTGATGTGAGGTTTGATAGCAAATTACCTGAAATTCTAAATGCGTTGACTATTAAGCATGAAAAAAAAAATCTTGTTCTAGAAGTTGCCCAACATTTAGGAGAAAATACCGTTAGAACTATTGCAATGGATTCAACAGACGGATTAGTCAGGGGTCAAATTGTGGAAGATACCGGAAAGCCAATCACTGTTCCAGTAGGACCTGAAGTTCTTGGTAGAATTATGAACGTTGTTGGTGAGCCTGTTGATGACAGGGGTTTAATTAAAACTAAACACTCAGCTCCTATTCATAAAGAAGCCCCAAAGTTTGTTGATCAATCAACTGAATCAGAAATTCTTGTTACAGGAATTAAAGTTGTAGATTTATTAGCCCCATACTCGAAAGGGGGTAAAGTAGGTCTGTTTGGTGGAGCTGGTGTTGGAAAAACAGTATTGATAATGGAGTTAATAAATAACATTGCAAAAGGGCATGGTGGTTTTTCTGTTTTTGCTGGAGTTGGTGAAAGAACAAGGGAAGGGAATGACTTATATAATGAAATGATAGAATCAGGTGTAATAAAATTAGATTCATCTGATTCAAAAGCTGCTCTAGTATATGGGCAAATGAATGAACCACCTGGAGCTAGAGCTAGAGTTGCATTAACAGGGCTGACTATGGCAGAATATTTTCGTGACCAAGAAGGTCAGGATGTTTTACTATTTGTTGATAACATATTTAGATTTACTCAAGCTGGATCAGAGGTTTCTGCTCTTCTTGGAAGAATTCCATCTGCAGTTGGGTATCAACCTACTTTATCTACAGATATGGGAGGCTTGCAGGAAAGAATCACTTCAACTAATAAAGGTTCTATCACCTCTGTTCAGGCGATCTATGTGCCAGCTGATGATCTAACTGACCCTGCGCCAGCCTCTTCATTTGCACACTTGGATGCTACTACAGTACTTTCAAGACAAATTGCTGAACTTGGTATTTATCCAGCTGTTGATCCTTTAGATTCAACATCAAGGGTTTTGGATCCCAGAGTAATAGGTGATGAACATTATTCAATAACAAGAAAGGTTCAAGAAGTTCTTCAGCAGTACAAATCTCTTCAAGATATTATTGCTATTCTTGGAATGGACGAGTTATCTGAAGAAGATAAACTAGTTGTTGATAGAGCGAGAAAAATTCAGAGATTCCTATCTCAGCCATTCCATGTAGCAGAAGTATTTACAGGAACTCCAGGAGTATTTGTTTCATTAGAAGATACAATAAAAGGATTTAAAGGCCTCGTAGAAGGCGATTATGACGAAATCCCAGAATCAGCCTTTTATATGGTTGGTACTATTGAAGAAGCTATAGAAAAATCGAAAAAAATTGAAAAATAAATGTTAACAGATATTATCACTCCAAAATCCGTAGTATTTTCGGATGATTTAGATTTCTTAATTGTTCCCGGAACTGAAGGTGATATTGGTATACTTAATAATCACTCTCATTTAATTACTAGTATTAGACCTGGATTGATTTATGGATACAAAAATGAAAAAATTATTAAGAGATATTACCTCAAAGAGGGTATATTTGAGTTCTCAAATAATAGGGCTACCTTACTTACTGAATTTGCTGAAGAAGTTGAAAAGATTGACCGTAATGAACTAAATAAACAAATCTCTGAAGCAGAAAAAAGTAATGATCAACACAAATTAAAAGAACTGCAAACTAAAAAAAATACTATTGAAAATCAGTTTTACAATTAAATTACTTAATTATAAATAATGTTCCTTAAATTCTTCGAGAATTTCTGAGTACATTTTTTTTTTAAATGGGATTACAATATCAATTACACTTCTAGGGTCGATCCATTTCCATGTTGAAAATTCTGGTTTGAAAAGATTCAAATTAATGTCTGAGTCTTCTCCTTGAAAGCTACATGCAAACCATCTCTGACTTTGTCCAACATATACTCCATCCCATAAATTTTCCAAAATATGTCTTGGAATTTTATATTTTAAAAGTTTTTTTGTTTTTGCAATAATTTTTATTTTGTTAGTGCCTATCTCTTCCTTAAGTTCTCTTAACATTGCATCTATTTCAGTTTCTGAACCATCTATACCACCTTGAGGCATTTGCCAATATTTATTGGAATCAAGTCTTCGACCAACCCAAAGTTTTTTATCTTGATTTATCAAAAAAACACCAATACCGTTTCTGTAATTAGTATCAGTCACTACTCCACAATAGATTGAGTATTAAGTATATTCAGAGCTAAAATTAGGTCAATGGCTCTGGCAAGTTGATAATCTACAGATTCGTTATTTTGATCTTCATTTACGTTTTTATTATTTGTTTCTTTTAAATTATTTTGATCGTTCTCCATAGCGCCTCTAAGATCAGATTCTTTTCTACTCTGAGTATCTTGAATAGGTTTGACTTCAGATTGTTCAACCAAGATATCTGGATCTATTCCTGTCTTTTGAATTGATTTACCAGACGGGGTATAATATCTGGCTGTTGTTAATTTAATAGCAACATTTTCTCCTGAAGGTAATATCGTCTGTACTGACCCTTTCCCGAAAGATTTTGTACCCATGATAATTGCTCTTTTATGATCCTGAAGCGCTCCAGCAACGATTTCAGATGCAGAGGCACTACCTTGATTAATTAATACGACAAGAGGCAAACCATCTATAAGATCATTTTTTACTGCGTTATATCTACTTCCGTCACTTTTTTTTCTACCTCTAGTAGAAACAATTTCGCCTCTCGCAAGAAAAATATCAGTAACGTTTACGGCCTGATCTAGTAATCCACCAGGATTATTTCTAAGGTCAAGAACATAACCAACAATTTCGTTTTTGTTATTTCCTTTCATTTGTTTTATTGCTTTTTTTATTTCTTCATCAACTTTTTGGTTAAAAGATGAAACTCGTATGTATCCTATATTGTCTTCTAGCCTATATTTAACTGATTTAAGCTCAATAATGGCCCTTACTATATCAATTTTGAGGGATTGATCTCTTCTTTTGATGGTTAAATTAATTTTTGACCCCACTTTGCCCCTCATCAATGATACTGCTTCTGATAGAGACAAACCCATTACAGCCTCTCCATCAATATGAGTTATAAGATCACCTGATTTAATTCCTGCTCTCTCAGCAGGTGTGTCATCAATTGGGGATATAACCTTAACTAAACCATTTTCTAAAGTAACTTCAATACCCAGGCCGCCAAATTCTCCTTTAGTTTGTATTTTTAACTCATTTAATTCATCAGTATTAAGAAAAGTTGAATGTGGATCTAAAGAATTAAGCATACCCTCTATCGCAGACTCTATAAGATCTTTCACTTCAACTTCTTCTACATAATTATTTTTTATTTTTTCAAATGCTTCACCGAAAAGATTTAGATGCTTATAGACATCTTCTTTCTCATCTGCAAAAACTAGAATTGGAAAAATAAACAGAAAACATGCTAATCTTAAAAACATATTCTGATTATGCAGTAATTTCATAAAATCTCAACTTCTCTTTTTGGGTCAATAACTTTTCCTTTATACCTTAACTCGAAATAAACTCTTTTTTTATTTTTTCCACCTGTTTTGAAGTTATTTTTTGCAACTGGCTCTCCTACTAATACTTTGTTACCTGGAATTGTCATTAGTTCATCCATACCTGACAAGATGCAATGGTAACCTTTTTCATTAACAATTATCACAAGCTTTCCATAACTCCTAAAATCTCCAGCATATTTTATAACACCTTGAATTGGAGAGATTACATATGAATTTATTCTTGGTTCAAATATAATTCCATTTTTTGTTAAGTAATTATTTGATTCACCAAATTTCTTAATTACTTTACCATTAACAGGTTGGCGGATTTTTTGTTTGCTCTTATTTACTTTTTTATATTTTTTATATTTAGTTTCATTTATTAAATCGTTAATGTTGTTAGCTTTTTTACTTATTTCTTTTTGTATTTTTGAATATTTTTTTTTTTGGTTTTTCTTTTGTAAATTGTTTTTCTTCTTAATTTGACTATTTAAAGATTTTTGGAATGATTCTAAATTTTCTTTTTCGGAATACAGTTTTTTTTTTTGTTTTAATATATTTAATTCAACATTTTCATATTCTGTAAAATTAGAGAAAAACATATTAATATCTTTCTTTAGAATTTGTAGAGTCTCATTTTTAATAATTTGTTGGGTCACAAAATTAGGTTTTTGTAAAATAATTGGGTAAAGAAATTTAACACCCTTACTCTTAATTTCGTTCTTTTTTAAAAAAATGATACTCTCTGCTATATCCTCTTTGTCTTTAATTTTTTGTTTTAAAATGGCTTGCTTTTGTTTTCCAATTAAGATTTTTAAATTTATAGATTCAATTTTGGCTTCTTTCTCCAATAGTTTATTATGGATAGTAACAACTTTTTCCTGCAATTTTTGAATTTCTGTAATTTCCTTTTCTTTCGAATTTACAAATGTACAACCTGAAATGATGATATTTACTATTAAAAACAAAAATCTTTTCATTTAATAATTCTTGATTTTCCAGTCATATCTGTGGGCTTATTAATTTTCATAAGCTCTAATACAGTAGGAGCAATATCTGCTAAGATACCTTTAGTTAAATTAAAACCCTTTCTGCAAACAATCAAAGGGACTGGATTAAGTGTGTGAGTTGTACATATTGAATTATTTTCTTTATCAAACATTAAATCAGCATTGCCATGATCGGCAGTGACTACTAAGGTGTAATTAAAATCATTACATAATTTATGAATTTTACCAAGGCATTTGTCAACTGCCTCAACAGCTTTAATAGTTGCATCCAAATTGCCGGTATGACCAACCATATCTGGATTTGCAAAATTTAAAAGTATAAATTCATAGTGTTCTTTTTTTATTAAGGTTGAAACTTTTTCAGTTAACTTATAACACGACATTTCAGGCATTAGATCATAAGTTTTTACTCTAGGAGATGGAATCAGAATTCTATCTTCTTTATCATATTTTTCTTCCGCTCCTCCATTAAAAAAATATGTTACATGCGCATATTTTTCGGTTTCAGCGATTCTTAACTGATTTAATCCATGTTCAGAAATTATTTTTCCTAACGTATTCGAAACCAGGGTAGAACCAAAAACAGAATCTAAAATTTTGTCTAATCTCTTTGAATATTGAATTAATCCCAATCGCTCTGAAAGTTGAATTTTTTTTTTCCTTTCAAATATAGAAAAATCAGTATCACATAATGCCGTTAAGAACTGTCTGACTCTGTCAGCACGAAAGTTTGTAATTATAAAACCATCATTCTTTTCAAATCCTTTATAGTTTCTAGAAATACAAGGCGGTAAAAACTCATCTGTTAGAGATTCATTGTAGCATTTTTCTATCATTTTTGATGGATTGCTATACTCTCTAACACATTTTCCTTCAACAATCGCTCTGTAAGCCAGTTCTGTTCTATCCCATCTATTATCTCTATCCATACAATAATATCTTCCTGAAATACTTGAAATACTTGCATTATTAATATTTTCGATAATTTCCGTAAGGTTTTTAAGATGATTTTTTCCATCAGTTGGAGAAGCATCTCTTCCATCTGTTATACAATGGATAAAAATTTCATTTGAATCAGAATTTAAAATTTTTAGTATTTCTAATAAGTGATCAATATGCCCGTGAACACCTCCATCAGACACAAGCCCAACTATATGTATTCTTTTACAATTATTTTTTAATGTTTGAAGTTTTTTATTTTTTTTTAAATCTCCTGACATGATTGATTTATTTATTCTTATTAAATCCTGATCGACTATTCTTCCTGCACCAATATTTAAATGGCCAACTTCTGAATTTCCAAATTGTTTTTTTGGTAAACCTACTTCATTTTCAGAAGCAATAAGTAGTGTATTAGGATACTCTTCAATCATTTGGTCATAATTAGGAGTATTTCCTCTAATAATTGCACTATAATTATGATAATTCTGGGCAACACCCCACCCATCAAGTACACATAAAAATACTCTGTTTTCAGAAACATTATTTTTCATATGGGTGTCCATTTATTTTACAAATTGACCTATAGATTTGTTCTATAAGCATTACACGAATAATCTGATGCGACCAAATAAGGTCTCCGAATGAAAATTTTTCATATTTGTTTAGCATTTTATAATGTAGTCCATAAGCACCACCTATTACAAAACAAATTTCGCTATGTCCGTCATTTATTTTTTCTAAAACAAAGTTGGATAATTGTTTATTCGAGATCTTCTTTCCAATTGAATCAAGTAAAATAATTACTTGAGTATTTTTTAAATGTACGTCTATTTTTTTCGCTTCAGATTCAATTTTTTTACTTTTTGATACTTTCTCAGTTTTAATTTCAATTATTTCTATTCTGTTAGATAATCTTTTTTTATACTCTTCAATTATTTTTAAATATGGTGAGTGGCTTTGTATTTTCCCTACACAAATCAACTTAAATTTCATACCCTATCCAAAACTTTTTTTTTCATTTGGACTATGATCTGACCATATTTTTTCAAGATTATAATGTTCCCTTATTTCTGGTTTAAAAACATGTAATACAACATCTCCAAAATCAATCAAGGCCCAATCAGCAAGCGGCAAACCTTCTATTGAAATAACATTTTTTTTTAATTCTTTGGATATTTTGCCAACAATCGAATTTACGTGTCTAGATGAAGTTCCTTCGCTTATAATTAAATAATCTGTAAATGAACTCTTTTCTTTTAAATCTAGGGTTTTTATTTTTCTTGCCTTAACTTCTTCAAGAAGTTGCAAAATACGAGATTTTAATACTTTTGGGTTGGTTAATTTATTCATTAAGATTTAAATTTATTCTTAATGATTGTTGAAGAAACTCTGCAGCCCCACCCATAATGAAATATCCAACACGGTGGCCTTAATAATTTTAAACTATTTGAGTGCACTTTTTTAGTTCTTTTATTTTTAAAAAATCCTATGCTTTTACTATTTATTATATTAAGAGAGTAAAATGGACGATCAAAAATTGCAATCGGAAGTTTATAAAAAATCTCTCTCCATTTTTTCCACTCATGCATTTTTTCCAAATTATCAACACCTTGGAGCCAAACAAACTGTACTTTTCTATGTTTTTTTATTAAATGGCTAATTACATCAATAGAATACGGAGTTTTTATCTCTTTTTCAATTCCTGACACAATTATTTTTTTAACTTTTGGATAAGCCTTAGCTTTTTTAATTCTTTCATCAAAGCTGGTGATGTTTTTCCTTTTTTTTAAAGGATTTGCTAAAGAAATTATCCACCATACTTCGTCTAAACAGAAATGTCTTAAAGCAAGCATACTGATTCTTAAGTGTCCATTATGAATTGGATCAAAAGTCCCTCCTAATAGACCAATACTTTTTTTTTTTGGAAAATATTTCAAATAAACTATGGCCTTATTTGACCATTCCCTCGAACTTTATATTTAAAGCTTGTTAGCTGAGATACTCCAACAGGACCTCTTGCGTGGAGTTTAGATGTAGAAATTCCAATTTCAGCACCCATACCGAATTCCCCTCCATCTGCAAACTGTGTTGATGTGTTATGCATAACTATGCCACTATCAACCTTATTTAAAAAAAGTTCAACAACCTTTTTATCGTTCGAAATTATAGCATCTGTATGATTTGAACCATACTTGTTGATGTGATCAATTGCCTCATTTACCCCGCCTTTCAGAGATTTTATAGAAATAATAGAGTCTAGATATTCTGTAGACCAATCTTTTTCATTAGCTAACTTTAATGAAGGATCTATTTTGAGAACAGATCTATCAGCTCTTATTTCACAACCAAGCTCTTTTAATTTGTTAATAATTGATGGTAGATGGCTTTGTATTATTTCATAATCTATTAACAATGTTTCAGTTGCACCACAAATACCAGGCCTTCTCATCTTTGCATTAACAACTATATTTTTAGAAATTTCTTTGTCTGAGTTTTTATTAATATAGGTATGACATATGCCGTCTAAATGCTTAATAACATGAATTCTGCTTTCTTTTGAAACTCTTTCTATCAATGATTTTCCACCTCTAGGTACAATTACATCAACGTAATTATCCAACTTTAAAAGATACCCAACAGCTTCCCTTTCGGTGGTTGGAATGTTTTGTAAAGTACCAATTGGAAGTCCTGATTTTCTAAAAGATTTATTAATCAAATTTATTATTATACTTGAAGAATAAAAACTTTCTGAGCCACCTCTTAATATAGTTGCGTTTGATGATTTTAGACATAAAGCTGCAGCGTCAGCTGATACATTTGGTCTTGATTCATAAATTACACCTATAACCCCTAAAGGGACTGATACCTTTTCAATTTGTAGTCCATTTGGTCTTCTCCAAGAACTAATTTTTTTCCCAACTGGATTATTTAACTTTGCAATGTCTTCCATACCCTTACAAATCGAGTCAATCCTGTCACTATCTAACAATAATCTATCAATAAGTGCTTTACTTAATTTTTTTTTCAAAGCTTCTGAGACATCTTTTTTATTTTCAGAAAGTATATTTCTTTTGTTTCTCATTAATTCTTTTGAGGCATTAATCAAAGAGAGGCTTTTGGTCTTATCGTCAACCATAGCGAGTTCAAATGATGCTTTTTTGGCTTGTTTTCCTATTTCGTTAATTGTTTCTTTTAATCCCATAATTACCTAAAGTTTTTTTCAAAAGTCATATAATCTCTATGAATAATCTCCTCTTTACCAATATAACCCAAAATATTTTCTATTTGCGATGATTTCTTTCCAGAAATTAATTTTATCTCTTTAAAATTATATGAAACAATTCCTCTTGCTACCACCTTTTTATTTTTTGTAACTATTTCAATTAAGTCTCCACTTCTAAATTTACCCTTTACTGAAATTACTCCAGATGGAAGAAGACTCGCACCTTTTTTAAGTGCATTGTATGCCCCATCATCAATCATAACAGTCCCAAAAACTCTTAAACTTCCAGCTAGCCAATTTTTAAATAAATTTTTATTTTTATAAAATTTTGCTATAAACCATGTACAATTTTCATTTGTTCCCTTTATAATCTTTGAAAGAGGCCTTTTAATCTTACCCGAAGATATTATTGTATTACATCCAGAATTAGAAGCAATTTGAGCAGCTTTTACTTTTGTTAACATACCTCCCGAACCTAGTTCGTTAGTTTCATCATTCAATTTTTTAAAAAGTCTCTCATCAATTTTATTTATTCTTTTAATCAGTTGGGCGGTTTTATGTAATTTTGGATTCTTATCATATAGTCCATTAACATCACTTAATAAAATTAAGAAGTCTGCGTTTGATATTTGTGCAACTCTTGCTGCAAGTCTATCATTATCACCAAATTTAATTTCTTCGTTTGATACCGAATCATTTTCATTAATTATGGGTATAACATCTGATTCAAGAAGAACAGATATAGTATCTCTGGCATTAAGACTACGTTCTCTGTCCTCAGTATCGCTAGATGTAATTAGAATTTGAGCAACCTTCATTTTTTTTTTATCAAACAAGCTTATAAAATTTTTCATTAACAGACTTTGACCACATGATGCGAGTGCTTGCTTTTCAGAAATAGTTATTTTTTTTTTTTTTTGTACATTTAAATATTTAGAGCCAAGTGCAACAGCTCCTGATGCTACAATTATAACTTTTATTTTCTTTTTTTTTAATTCGTAAACATCTAAAATAATCTCATTTAATTTCTCTTTGTTAAATTTTTTTTTTTCGATAAGTAGAGATGAGCCAATTTTAATAATTATACATTTTGCTTCTAATATATTAGGTTTTATTTTAGTCATAAAATTTCTTAAATTTACTAAATAAATATTTTATCAAATTTTCTATTCCACTGGTATTTAAACAAGAAACAAAAAAATGTTTTTGTTGAAACTTTATTTCTTTTTTAATTAGATCTATTTGTCTTTCGCTAATTAAATCTATCTTATTAAAAATAATTATTCTACTTTTGTTATCATCTATGCCAAATTTGATTAATTCTTCATTAATAATTTTTAAATTTTTTTTTATTACTTCTATATCCTCAGAACAATCACACATGTGTATTATCATTCTACAACGCTCCAGATGGGATAAAAATTTGTGGCCTAGGCCTACTCCTTCATTAGCACCTTCTAAGAGTCCAGGCAAATCAGCAATTATAATGTCAATATCATTTTTTCTTAGAAGACCAAGCTGAGGTTTTAAGGTTGTAAACGCATAGTTAGCAATTTTAGGTTTGGCATTCGATAATAAAGAAAGTAATGATGATTTTCCTGCATTTGGTACTCCAACTATGCCTACATCAGCAATTAATTTAAGTTTTAACCATATCCATCTCTCCTCACCTTTTGTTCCTGCCTCATATCTTCTTGGTGCCTGATTTGTTGAGCTTTTAAATTTTGCATTTCCCCTTCCACCAATTCCACCTTTTGTTACAATGAATTTTTCTCCTGTTTTTTTAAAATCTTTTAAAATTTCTTCTTTGTTCTCTTCAAGTACCTGAGTTCCTACCGGAACTTTTAATTCGAGATTATTACCTTTTAAACCAGATTTGTTATTTCCACTTCCATTTTTTCCATTTTCAGCAAAAAAATGTTGTTTATACCTAAAGTCTATAAGTGTGTTTAGGTTTCTAACTGCGGAAATAATTATGTTACCACCATTTCCCCCGTCTCCACCATTTGGTCCGCCAAATTCAATATATTTTTCTCTTCTAAAACTAACACAGCCAGAACCACCAGTACCTGCTTTTAAAAAAATTTTAGCTTCATCTAAAAATTTCATAGAAGTCCTAAAACTTGTAAAGTAGAACTATTTAATTTTTACACCTACAAATGTTTTACCTTGAGATTTTCTTTGAAAAAAAACATTACCTTTCTTGAGAGAAAAAATAGTGTGATCCTTACCGATGCCAACATTAATTCCAGGGTGAAATTTTGTCCCTCTTTGTCTAACTATTATGTTGCCAGGTAAAACACCTTCACCACCAAATTTTTTGACACCCAACCTTCTACCAGCAGTATCGCGGCCATTCCTCGTGCTACCACCTGCTTTTTTATGAGCCATTTTCTACTCCTCTGTTTGAAGTTATTTCACTTTTTTTTTGTTTTGTTACTTTACTATCAGATTTAGTTTTTATCTTACCCGTAACGGCTTCAACAGACTTTGTTTTTATTACATCAATTATTTTTACAAAAGTAACGGTCTGCCTATGACCAATTTTTCTTCTATAATTGTGCCTCCTCTTTTTTTTAAAGATTAAAACCTTTTTGTCTTTTACAGTATCAATGATCTTTGCATGCACAGCATAACCTTTCACATAAGGTGAGCCAACGATTGTTTCATTATTTTCATCCGAAACTAGTAATACTTTATCAAAAAAGGTTTCTTTATTTTTTTCTTGAATCTTTTCTAACTTAAGGGTTGTACCTTTCGTAGCTTTATATTGTTTTCCCCCAAATTCAAAAATGGCAAACATAATTTACTCCTAATTTTCACAGTTATACATGCAAGATCACTGAATTAAAAGTATTATTTGCTAAAATTAAATATTTTTGTTAAGTTTCAGATCCTATAATTATAGTTAAATAAAAAAAAATGAGCAAAATTGTAATTACTTCTGCTAAGAGAACCCCAATAGGAAAATTTTTAGGGGGATTATCTTCTCTTTCTGCTCCAGAACTTGGTAAATATGCTGTTAATGCTGTAATCCAAGATTCAAAACTGAAAAAAAATGATGTTGATGAACTTATCTTAGGTCAAGTGCTCACAGGTGGAGCAGGACAAAACCCAGCTAGACAAACTTCGTGTAAAGCTGATATCCCTTACTCAAAAAGCGCAGTAACAATTAATCAAGTCTGCGGTTCAGGGTTGAGGGCAATTGCGATGGGTATGCAGTCATTGCAATCAAATCAATCAGAAATAATTATTGCAGGTGGTCAAGAGTCAATGAGTAATGCCCACCATACAATTAAAATCAGATCAGCAACTAAAATGGGTGATGGTAAATTAAAAGACTCTATGATTGTTGATGGATTGTGGTGTGCAATGAACGGATACCACATGGGTACAACTGCCGAAAATGTAGCTGAGAAGTATAATATTTCAAAAGATGATCAAGATAAATTTGCTACAGAATCACAAAATAAAGCTGAGAATGCTCAAAAATTGAATAGATTTTCGGATGAAATTGTTCCAATTTCAATTCAAGAAAAGAAAGAAGAAGTTATTATTAGTGCGGATGAATTTCCAAGGCATGGTTCAACTTTTGAAAAAATTTCTACTCTCAAACCAGTATTTTCTAAAGACGGGACCGTTTCAGCGGGAAATGCTTCTGGGTTAAATGATGGTGCTGCAGCCGTTACAATGATGAATGAAGATTTAGCCCTAAAGAAACGGCTTGAACCATTAGCTCGTATTGTATCTTGGTCGTCAGTTGGTGTTGACCCTTCTATCATGGGTGTAGGACCAGTCGAAGCAACAAAAGAAGCTCTAAAAAAAGCCAAATGGAGTCTAGATGAATTAGACCTAATTGAAGCAAATGAGGCATTTGCAGCTCAATCTCTTGCAGTAAGTAAAGAGATTGGATGGGATATGTCAAAAGTAAATGTAAATGGTGGGGCAATAGCACTGGGACATCCAATTGGAGCATCTGGTGCAAGAATTCTGGTAACACTTATACATGAATTAAAAAAAAGAAACTTAAAAAAAGGATTAGCAACTCTTTGCATCGGGGGTGGACAAGGTATTGCTATGTGCATTGAAAGGTGAATGCTAAATGAGTAAAATCGCTTTAGTAACAGGAGGCACTAGAGGTATTGGAGAGGCTATTTCCAAAAAGATTTCTTCCAGTGGAATTAAGGTTATAGCCAACTATTCAAGTAATGATGAGGCTGCAAAAAAATTTTCTGAAAAAAATGGTATTGATGCTGTTAAATTTGATGTTGGTAATTACAATGAGTGTTTAAAAGCAATAAAGGGCATTGAAAATAAATATGGTCAAATTTCAATACTAATAAATAATGCTGGTATTACTAGAGACGCGGCGTTACACAAAATGACATTACAGCAATGGAATGACGTTATTAACACAAATTTAAATTCAGCATTTAATCTGGTTTCTTCTGTAATTGGAAAGATGAGAGATTCTGGTTTTGGAAGAATTGTTCATATTTCTTCTGTTAATGGACAGAAAGGACAGTTCGGGCAAACTAATTATGCAGCAACAAAATCTGCATTGTTAGGATTTTCAAAATCTCTAGCTCTTGAAGTTGCTAGTAAAGGAATAACATCTAACGTTGTTGCACCTGGTTATATTAATACTGAAATGGTTGCAGCCATAAGAGAAGATATTTTAAAATCAATAGTTGATACGATTCCTTCAAAAAGATTAGGGGAATCTGATGAAATTGCTGACCTTGTAAATTATTTGATAAGCGATCAAGCGGCTTACATTAACGGGGCGACGTTCTCAATTAATGGTGGATTAAGAATGGACTAGAATATGTCTTTTTTCTTTCTTATATAGTTAAATGTTTTTTGTGACGAGTAATCACTCACCCCCAACATTTTTTGGAAACTTCTGTTGTCAGAATTTAAAAATGGATTAAGATTCTTATCTATACCAAGATTAAATGGTACTGTAAATTTACCATTTCGGAGAAGATTCTCTACTTCGTTTTTTTTACTTAAAAGTTTTTTATTTTCTGGATCTAAAGACAGAGCAAATAAGATATTCGACTTTGTATATTCATGACCACAATAAACATTTGTTCTATCTGGTAAGGACCTAATTTTGAGCAGTGAACTCCACATCTGCTCATTCGTCCCTTCGAAAACCCTTCCGCAACCTAAAGAAAATAATACATCCCCACAAAAAAGTAATTTAGCATTTTCTGAATAAAAACAAATATGCCCTGAGGTATGACCAGGAACTTCAAAAATTTTAAAATTAATATCACCTAAATCAAATTCATCATTATTTTTAAGAGGAATATCAATTCCTGGTATTCTTTCATAATCTTTTTCCGGCCCTAAAATTTTACAATTTGTTTTTTTTTTAATTTCAAGATTCCCCCCTACATGATCATGATGATGATGAGTGTTAAAAATATAATTTAACTTCAATTTCTTTTTTTCTAATAATACCAGAACCGCTTCTGATACTGCTGGATCTACACAGGCAGTAATATTTGTTTTTTTATCTATAATTATATAAATATAATTATCACTTAACGCAGGTATTTGTATGATTTCAAACACTAAATTTTACCTTTTAGAGATACAATAAACTCCCTGATAAGCCATAAGATTTTCAGAGAATGAAGAGTTTATTTTATACCCTTGTTCGCTAATTAAAACTTTTTTAATAATGTTTAATTTTTTTTGTTTACAAAAATGTTCAAAATCACTTATCGAACATAGATGGATATTTGGAGTATTATACCATTCGTGCGGTAAAATATCATTTTTTGGCATTCTTCCTCTGAATAACAAATCAAGTCTAATTTTCCAGTAAGCAAAATTTGGAAATGAAATTATTGCTCTTTTCCCAATTCTTATTAAATCCATTATTACAGCTTCGGGA
>CACBWF010000022.1 GCA_902542925.1 uncultured Alphaproteobacteria bacterium | reverse complement strand
TTATTTAAATTTTGTAATCGACGCCCACTAATAATGACGTTGTGACCTAAATCTGCTAACTGTTCTGCAACTGATTTTCCAATTCCAGTTCCTCCACCAGTTATCCAGACTGTTTTATTATTTTTCATCATACCCATCTAGAATGTAATTAATTGTAGAGCCATCTTTTAAGAATCTCATTTTCACCCATTCAAGATTTTCGTCGTACCATATGTCAATGTCAAGATATTCTCCATTACTTTCTTTTCCAGTTAACTTATATCTGGTTGCCATTAATTTAGAATTATATATTTTTTCTGGCCCTAAATTTCTGATGTTCAGATCTATTAATGTACAGTCTTGTGTATTTAAAACATTTTTATTCTTGTTTCCCTCCACAAGAATATGATTCCAGTAACTTGTAGGAATTAAACCATTAGATACTTGTTTTGATTCGCATTTTAATATTTTACCGTTGTTGTCAGTATTTGCGGTTAGTGATTGAAGCCTATTTTTATTCCATTGTTCAGAGTTAACATGAAAATAGTCGTAAAGTGTAAAACCCAAGAACTTAACTTTAAAACTTATTTCAACATTTGCAGTAGTATTTTCTTGACCTCTGTTAATTTTAACTTTGTGATACCCAATATTTTCCTTATTCCTATACACATTAAATAAAATATCAGTGGTATTTGAAGCGCATAGACTGCTAAACTCCATAAGAAAAATAAAAAAAACTGATATTATTAAGTTTTTCACGAAAAGTAGGTTGACCAAAATAAATCTGGCCAACCCTAAATATTATCTTCTTTGACCAAAAAGCTGTATGAGCATTATGAATAGATTAATGAAATCAAGGTATAGTCTTAAAGACCCCATAATTGCTAATCTACCATCACTTCCACCACTTTGAAAATACATATTCTTAATCTGCTGAGTATCATAGGCAGTCAAACCTGCAAAAACAAGCACACCTATTACAGAAATAGCAAATTGGAGCGCTGTGCTACCTAAGAATATGTTAACAATAGAAGCTATTAATATACCAATAAGCCCCATAAATAAAAAAGAACCCCAGCCAGAAAGATCTTTTTTTGTAGTGTAACCGTACAAACTAAGTGCACCAAAAGCACCAGAGGTTATAAAAAAAACTCTTGCTATTGATTCGCCTGTGTATTGTATAAAAATAGAAGAAAGTGACAAACCCATTACTGCAGCAAAAGTCCAGAAAAGTATTTGGACTGTTGACTCTTTCATTTTGTTTATTCCAACACTTAGTGCAATCATAAAACCAAGTGGAGCTAGCATAATAATAAATGCAAGAGGAGATGCGTATAAAGTAGTACCAAAACTAGTTAGTGTATTGGTTTGAAAGTCAAAAGCTAAGCTTGAAACTAGGTGTGCAACGGCACCAGTTAAACCTAGTCCAACAGCCATAAAACTGTATACTTTATTCATGTAAGCTTTGAGACCAGCATCAATGCTAGTTTCAGTAATAGTTTGCTCCCTTTTATTGTAATCGTAAGCCATATTAAACTCCTTAATTAATAATTAAGATAAAGTTACTATATTTATCTTTAAATTACTACTTTATTTATGCTAGATTATTCATAATTCAATGGGCAATTTACATGAAATATAAGAAATTAGGTAAAACAAACGTTGATGTGAGTCTGATTTGTTTAGGTACAATGACTTGGGGTGAGCAAAATACTGAGCTAGAAGGTTTCTCTCAGATGGACTATGCACTCGAAAATGGTATTAATTTTTTTGACACAGCCGAATTGTATTCCGTTCCTCCAAGAAAAGAAACATTTGGAAGTACAGAAATAATAATTGGGAATTGGTTAAGAAATAAAAAATGCAGAGAAAAGATTATTTTAGCGACCAAAGTTGTTGGTAGATCTGGAATGAAATGGTTTAGAGGTAAAGAAACAAGACTTAATGAAGAACAAATAACTAAAGCAATTGAAGGAAGTCTAAAAAGACTTCAAACAGATTACATAGACTTATATCAATTACACTGGCCAGATAGAAAAGCAAACTTTTTTGGAAAATTAGGGTATGAACATCACGAAGAAAATGACATTATAGACATTAAAGAACAACTTGAAGTGTTAGATAAATTAGTAAAACAAGGTAAGATAAGATTTATTGGATTATCCAATGAAACACCTTGGGGACTTATGAAGTTTTTGTCATTATCTGATAAATATGATCTACCTCGAGTTGTTTCAGTCCAAAATCCGTATTCACTATTAAATAGAAGTTATGAAGTTGGTATGGCTGAAATCTCAATTAGGGAAAGTTGTGGATTATTAGCATATTCACCTTTGGCATTTGGTATGTTAACAGGTAAATATGACGATGATAGTTTCCCTGACGGTGCAAGATTAACTTTGTTTGGCGATATGTTTACAAGATACACGAAAGAAAAGGGTAAAAAAGAATCTAAAAAATTTAATAATCTTGCCAAACAATCTGGATTATCACCAAGTCAAATGGCTTTAGCATTTGTTAATTCGAGAGATTTTGTTACTAGCAATATAATTGGTGCTACAAATATAGACCAATTAAAAGAAAATGTTGATTCTTTTGAGATAGCTTTAGATGATGACCTAATATCAGAAATTGAAAAAATCAACCAAGAGAATCCTTATCCTTGTCCCTAATTCTTTTTTTAACCTTCAGTGTTGATAAAGTTGTCAGAATAATTATTAAAAGACCAAAAAGTTGGCTGAAATCTAATTTTTCACTGAAGATAAAATAACCTAATAAAAAAGAAAATAAAATTCTCGTATATCCAATAATAATTATTTTTGAAGTTTTACCATCTCTGTAACTTTTTATATTAAAATATTGACCGCTTAGAGCAGTGATACATATTATGATTACACCGAAATAATTAGACAAAGATAAATAATCAAGCGAGGATCTAAAAATGATAAGTGTTATTATTGTAGATATAAATGAATGGTAAAATAAAATAGTTAAGGTTTCTTCTTTTTTTGATAGATAACTTATCGAAATAATTCCACAAGCTACACACAAGGCTGCTGCTAAGCATAGAAAGGACCCATAAATATGATTAATATCATCTGGACTTATTGAATAATACACTCCAATGAACCCAAAAATTGCAAGTATTAGATTTGATTTTTGGAATTTTTCTTTTAAAAAAAGGGTTGCAAGAAGAATAACAAAAAAAGTTTTAGTAAAACCAATTGCAGTCGCTTGAGCCAATGGAATATATAATAATGCTGAATATCCAAATAACATTGCACTTGTCCCAAAAGACGCGCGCAGAATGTGAATTTTAAAATTCTTTGTTTTTAATGATTTCATTCCCTTTTCTTTAATTAATATTATTAGTGTAACAATAATAAAACCTAGCAAGCATCTATAAAAAACAATACTTTCAATATTTATTTGATTTGAAAAATATTTAATTTCCATTCCTAAAAGTGAAAAAAAAAAAAGAACTTAATATTTGAAAGGTTACAGAATTCACTTGAGACTTTTGGTTAATATTAAATTACACACAATAATCCCAATTCCTGAGATTAAAATTCTTATTTCTAATTTTTCATTAAAAAAAAATAATCCTATTAATGAAGCAAAAACTAGTTTAGTAAAATCATAAGGCATTACTTCAGTGACGTCACTTTTACTTAGCGCCGAGGTCCAAAAATAATTTCCAAGTGTTCCAACTAAAGCAAGTAAAAAAAAATAAAACCAAGTTACTTTAAATTTAGGAATCTCCCAATAAAACAGTGCGGGAATAAGTGTAAAAATTGACATAAAAATTACCATAAAAAACATAAGCGATAAAACACTTTCCGTTTTTGTAAGTTCTTTTACAATTAATGCTGCTATCGCGTGAAATATTGCAGCTAACAACCCTATATAACATCCAAATGAAATGTTTATTGTTGGGTTCAATGCAATAATAGTAAATAAAAAACCAAATAGTAAGGCTAAGACTTTAAATATACTTGCTTTTTCTTTAAAAAAAATAATTCCCCCCAAGAAGATAAATAACGGGGTTGTAAAACTTATAGTTATTGCCTGACTTAGTGGAATTAATGTATATGACAAAAACAAAAGTACCATTGTTAAAGAGCCAAATAAACTTCTTAGAAGTAATAACCACACTTTGTTAGTCTTAAAAATATTAATTCCTGAATATAAAACCAGTGGACCAATTAAAATTATGCTAAATATATTTCGAAAAAAAGCCTGTTGAAAAGCATGTATTTCATTTCCAATGAACTTTATTAAGCCAGCTAAAATTGAAAAAAATAAGCAGGATGTTATCATATAAAGAATCCCTGTTTTTTTTTGACGAAGTAAATTCATATTGTTTTTCTTAGTTTCTCTTCTTGCAATTTTATAATATTTATGTCAATAAAAATTATGATCAAAAAAAAGTTAATCAATCAGAAACTGATCTTATTTATTCTGGCATTCTTGACAGCGGTTCCAAGTAATGCGGAATTAAAACAAATTGGAAAATTTAAGGACTGGACTGCTTATTCTGAAGGGGAAGGAAGAAACCTTGCGTGTATGGCTGTTTCAAAGCCTAAGAAAGAAGAGGGTGACTACAAAAAAAGAGGGGAAGTTTTTTCAATAATTACGCATCTTCCAGGTCAAGACAAATTTAATGAGTTTAGTATTGTAACAGGTTATAATTATAAACAAGGAAGTAATCCAGAAGTAATTATTGGAGACCTTAAATTTCAACTATTTACATCTGGTTCAAGAGCATGGAGTTTTAGTGTTGCAGAAGATTTAAAAATAATAAACTCAATGAAATCATCTTTAAAGATGAGAGTAAAAGGGACTTCATCTCGTGGAACAATTACATCCGATACCTATTCATTACTCGGGTTTAGCAAAGCATATCAAAAAATTAATGAAGCATGTAAGAAATAATGTTTTTTCATGAAAAAGAAAAAAATTAAAAAAATTGTCTTAGCTTTTTCAGGTGGGCTTGATACATCTGTAATTCTAAAATGGTTACAAGAAAAGTATTCGTGCGAAGTTGCTACATTTACAGCTGACATTGGTCAAATTGGTGAAGTAAGCAAAGCAAAAGAAGTTGCAAATGATCTTGGCGTAAAACAAATCTTCATTCAAGATCTTAAAGAAGAATTTGTTAAAGATTATGTTTTTCCGATGCTTAGAGCTAATGCAGTTTATGAAGGAACGTATTTGTTAGGTACGGCAATAGCGCGTCCATTAATTGCAAAAAAACAAATAGAGATAGCAAAAAAGATTGGAGCAAACTGTGTTTCGCATGGTGCAACAGGCAAAGGAAATGACCAAATTAGATTTGAACTGGGTTATTATTCACAAAACCCAAACATTATAGTTATTGCTCCTTGGAGAGTATGGGATCTAGATTCTAGACAATCATTACTTAATTATGCTAAGAAAAATAACATCAAAGTAAGTGAGGATAAAAAAAATAGTCCGCCATATTCAATGGATGCTAACCTATTACACACATCATATGAAGGTAAATCGCTTGAAGACCCTTGGGAAAGATATGACGAGAGTATGCTTACTAGAACAGTTTCAGTAGAAAATGCTCCTGATAAACCTCAAGAAATAATAATAAATTTTGAAAAAGGTGACCCAGTATCTATCAACGAAAAGAAAAAATCTCCTGCAGAACTTTTAACCCAACTAAATGAAATTGGTGGGAAAAATGGAATTGGAAGAATTGACATAGTTGAGAATCGTTATATTGGAATGAAATCAAGGGGTGTTTATGAAACTCCTGGAGGGACAATATTGTTTCATGCTAGAAGAGCAATTGAGAGCTTGACTCTTGATAAAGGTTCTCAACATCTAAAAGATTCTATAATGTCAAAATATGCTGAGATTGTATATAATGGGTTTTGGTTTTCTCCAGAAAGAGTAATGCTTCAAACAATGATTGACCAGAGTCAAAAGATAGTAAATGGAAGTGTTGTATTGAAATTGTATAAAGGAAATGTTCAGATACTTCAAAGAAAATCTGACAAAAGTCTTTATGATCCTGAAATCTCTACATTTGAATCTGATACAATTTATGATCAATCCGACGCGGAGGGCTTTATAAAATTAAACGCCTTAAGGCTGAAACTTTTAAAAAAGCGAGGATAATTTTACTCCAGGCAATGATTTTTGGGAAAGAGATGCATTAAGTGTATTTAACAGAAGGCATGCAATTGTCATTGGACCTACACCGCCAGGAACTGGAGTAATTTTAGAAACGACGTTTAATACATCATCAAAGTCAACATCTCCCACAAGTTTATTTTTTCCCTCTTTTTCAATTCTGTTTATTCCAACATCAATAACAATTGCGTCTTTTTTTACCCAAGATCTTTTCACCATCTCTGGCACCCCAACAGCCGCGACAAGAATATCAGCGGCTTTACATATTTTTTCAATTTCCTTTGTTCTTGAGTGGACAATAGTGACAGTTGCGTTTTTTTGTAAAAGCAAAGATGCCATTGGCTTACCTACAATATCAGACCTTCCAATGACAACCGCATTTTTCCCGGAAAGATCATTAAATAATTTATTTAACATAATGCTACAACCTAGAGGAGTACAAGGTACTAGAGTATCTCGTCCACCCCAAAGTTTACCTACATTAGTAGCGTGAAAACCGTCAACATCTTTCTCAGGTAAAATTGAGTCTAAAATCTTTTCAGAATTAATATGTTTTGGTAATGGGAGCTGTACTAATATTCCATTTACCTTAGAGTTTAGATTTAACTCAGATATTAAATTTAATAACTCTGTTTCTTTAACAGATTCGTCTAATTTATATTCATAAGAATTAAAACCGACTTCTTCAGTTTGTTTTATTTTATTTTTAACATAAACTTTGCTGGCTGGATTTTCTCCGACTAAGACCACAGCTAATCCTGGGGTTATAGAAGTTTGATTTTTAAATTCTTCACCAAGAATTTTTATCTTCTCCCTTAATTTTGATGCAATCTCTTTTCCATCTATTATTTTGTTTTCAATCATAATTAAATCCCATACTTAACTATTGCAAATTGCAACGTTTTGATTATGACTAGAAGTATAATTGGTGTTATATCAATATTACCAAAATTTGGAACTACTTTTCTGATTTTATTTAGCAATGGCTCGACAATGCTATACAAAAAATTCATGATAATATTAACTAAATTATTTGATTGGTTGATAATAGCGAATGAAATTAAGATATTTAATAAAACATAAAAAATTATGCAATATCCATATAAATTTAGAAACTCATGAAAAAAATAACCTAAAACAGACATGATAAAATTTGAAAATTTTTTTTTTAATTGTATGATTTTATATTATGAAAACAAATAATGATCAATTAGATTATAATTTTAGCAGAAATGTAGATTTCCAAAAAAAAATTGAGAATATTAAAGACGAAGACATAGAAGATCTTGGTCTAAACAATATCAGTCCAATTAAAAAAAAACATTTGAAATTTTTAATAACTGATCTTTTTTCTGCATGGAAAGAATCCCCCTCCCAGTTTCTAAGTGTTTCTATGTCAAAAAGAGGTTACAAAGCAAATTCAAGATACAATCCTAACAGAATTTCGTCATTAACAATTGAGGGAATAAAAATACTTAAAGAAAAAAAACTTATAGAATTTCATCCTGGTTTTTTTGATTTGAAGAGGAAAGTAAGTAGACAATCAAGAATAAAGGCTAAAGGACAGCTAGTTGATATGTTTGAGCATTACAATATCACAGCAAACGATATTTTATTTTCAAAAAATAGAGAATTTATATTTCTGTTAAATAAAGACAAAAAATTTTCTGAATATACCGATAACTTTGAGACATATGAAATAAGAGAAATCCTAAAAAATTATAACAATCTAATATCTAAAACATTTTTTGACATACCATGTGTAAAAGATAACTATATCAAAAGAACAGACAATTCAAAAATAATAATTTCTGATTTTTGCAAATGTGAAAATATAGTATTTAGAGAAAGAATATTAAAAAACTATATTTTTTCAGGAAGCTGGTGGCATAAGCTTGACTATATTACGATTAACAATTTATCAAATCACATGATCATTAATGACTCAGATACTAGCTATCTAAATCTATCAAATTTATATTTAGTTTTGTTAAAAAGAAAAACTGGTATTTCTTTAGGGGAGTTTGATATTGAAATTATAAAAAAAAAGTTTCGATTTATAAAAAACAGTAAAATACTCTATTTTATTTTTAACAAACTGATTAACTCGTCATCATTTCCTGGGTTTTTTAGATCATTCTCTAATAATAGAAAAAAAATAGGGATTGATGAAGTTATTCCAAAGAAAGTTATAGAACAATTCATAGATTATTTAAAAAAAAAACATTACAATTTTTATAAATTGCTCTATTCAAGTATTTTTGATTGGGACGCTGCAATGTCAGAAATTTTCCATAAATTACTAAAAAATTTTGGTAGTGCAAACTTGAATATACCAATTATAAAAGTAAAGGACTTTTTCTTTTACCCAAATCAAGTTGAAAATAATTTTATAAACTATTTTGAGATTGTATTATCAAAAGATATGAAACTACTTAAATATAAATTAACCAAAAAGAAATGCTATTCTTACAAAAAAAGTAATGGAAAATCTATATTTAATTCTTTGATATCAAATAATTTAAATTATTCAGACAGGTATAAAAATAATAAACAGAAATTTATTAAATCTATGAAATTAAATGGTTTCTGGAATAATCACCCAATGAACTGAGAAAAAATGAATAGTTACTCAAAAATTGGTTTAGAACAAAAAAAAATTTTAAAGGGAAAAAAAATTTACTCCAAAGGTGAGAAGGCTTTTTTTGCTTACTACATACACGCAGGAAAAGTAAATATTTATAGCCCAGGAGGTTTATTACTCGGCCAAATAGGAGAGGGAGAAATTTTTGGAGAACGAGGGCCATCGCTTGATGAATCAAGATCAGTAACTGCAGAAGCAGCAACAAATGTTATTTTATATCCAATAAGTGAACAAACTCTAAAAGAGAAGATATCTAAAGCTGATCCAGTTATTAGAGCAATATTAAGAAGTTTACTTTTAAGACTTAACGATATTAATACAAAAAGCGAAGAATTCTGGAGGAGTTTAAATGTTATGGCGTCTCTTACAGAGGAAAAAAAATAAAAATAGTTTAAAGTTGATTTTTACCTTGTCTATGAAGTGTGTTTTCCTCACCCTGAACTAAATTCCAAAATTTCTTCATGTAATCATCGCTAAATCTTTTAATACTAAATTTTTTGTAATCAAAGTTAGAAATAATATTATTTTCATTCATTATCTCTTCTGCAATAGATTCCCCTAGTACAGGACAATATTTCATAGCCTGACCAGAACCAAGATTGTGAAATAAATTATTAAATTTAGAATCTCCACCCAATATAAATCTCAAGTCAGGTGTAATATCAAAAAACGATCTGTACCCAGAAGCATAAACTGTTTTATCAATATTAGAAAATCTCTTTTTTGAAATATCTTCGTAATTTTTAATTTGATTGTATGCAAGAGATTGATTCATTGGTTCATTTAAGTACTCGCCACCATTAACTTGAGTAAGGTCATTAAGGAAGTTTTTTGCAATTTCATAAACTGACCTTTTACGAGGCTGATGTGCATGCATTTTATTGCCTCTCCATGATCTGAAATAACACAAATTTGTGTAATCAGCTATAATAGGATATTCATAACGTATTTGTTTAGGACTCTCCATCCAGTTTACAACAGAAACAGGTTCAATTGTTACAGGAATTTTTAGACCTATTTTAGAAAAAAGCTGTGAGCTCCAAGCACCAGTTGCGTTAACAAAATTCTTGGCGTCAAGCTTTCCATTATTTGTAGTAATACCAATAACTTGGTTCCCTTTAGTGAGTATAGTGTCAACCTCAGTCTTTTCCATTAGTTCAACACCATTACTATCAATAGCATCGTATAAAGTGGATCTCAGAATACTTGGATCTAGCTGGAAAGCACCTGGTTCATAGAAATAAGACTCATCTTCATCAGTAAGAAGGGTTTTACCACATTTGTCTATAGCTGAACGAGTATCTATTTCTTCAAACGTCAAATCAATTTTTTTCATTCTTTTGGAAAGGTCGTGCCAGGCTGGATTTTCACCTTCGGAATTTTTTTTTGCAATCCAGATAGCACCAAATTCGTCTATCTCCATTTTTAAACCCCAAATCTTAGAGAGATCTCTCCACATTTGAGTACTTATAGAAGCCATAACTGAAGCATCAGGATCAGCATTAGCTGATCTTACAATCCCTGAATGTCTGGAGGATTCTGCAGCACATAATACCGCTTTCTCAACTAAACAAACTTTTTCATTTTTTCCAATCTTGTTTAGTTTTCTTTGAAGAGAGATAGCTGTAGCTGCTCCAAGGCAACCGCCTCCAATCACTAAAGTATGATACATTTAACCTCCAATAAAAAAAATTATATGTTATATATATGTTAATAAGTTAATTTCTACCATTTTATTATGATTAATACAAAAATACTTGAAGGAAGTTCTTGTTTTATAAAGATTCTTGATACTATTCCATCAAAATTTGACATACTTAAATTCTGTGAAATGGATAAGGAACGGTATCCATATCTACTAGAAAGTTCAGCAAAAGGAAATGAAATAGCAAGATTTTCAATAACTTTTTTTAAACCTAAAAGAGTTTTGGAAAAAAGAAAAGAAAACTCTGATCAAAAATTTTTAAAAGATTTAGATAAGTTATTTCTAAGTAAGAGAGTAGCTCAAAAAGTTCCAAATAGTGCATTGAAACTTAATATCCCATTTTTGGGAGGATGGTTTGTTTATTTGGGTTACGAATTAGTAAAAGAAATTGAATCTAAAATATTAATTCCTGATTCTCCATTTCAAATACCGACTGCATTTGTTGACAGAGTAAATTCCTCTATCATTTTTGATAAATTGGAAAACAGATTGTATTTCATATCCGACAAATCCAATACTGAGATTATGGAAATGTATGCAGACTACGAAAAAATATTTGATAACACTAAAGAAATAGAAAAAAAAAAAACTTGGAAGATAAAACTTTCAAAAAAAGAGACAGCTCTTCATCATATCCGAGGGGTAAAAAAATGTATAGAACACATTTTTAGTGGGGAAATATTCCAGGCAAATTTTTCAAGATTATGGGAATTCGAAACTGAAGAAAGTCTCAGTGACGTTGAGATATACAAAAATTTAAGAGCCAGTAATCCATCACCGTTTGGGGGCTTGGTATCTATTGATGAAGGTGCAATTATTAGTAGTTCACCTGAAAGATTAATTCAAGTTCAAAAAACAAAAATTCAAACCAGACCCATAGCGGGAACAAGACCTAGAGGCTATTCTGGATTAACAGACGTAGCATTATCAAAAGAATTAATCGATTCAAACAAAGAAAGGGCAGAACATCTTATGTTAGTTGACTTGGAAAGAAATGATATATCCAGAGTATGCGAACCAGGGAGTGTTAAGGTTGATGAGATGATGGTGATTGAATCTTATGCACATGTTCATCATATCGTTTCAAATGTCAGTGGAAAATTAATCAAAAATATCACACCTGGAAAAATCCTTTCTGCAGTTTTCCCAGGGGGAACAATAACTGGGTGTCCTAAAGTAAGATGCATAGAAATACTAGGAGATTTAGAAAAAATTGGTAGGGGACCATATACAGGGTCTTTTGGCTACATATCTCACTCTGGTGACATGGACTTTAACATTTTAATAAGATCAATCATTAGAACTAAAGATAAATTATATGTTCGTGCCGGAGGAGGTATCGTTGCTGATTCTCAGCCTGAAAAAGAGACTCTTGAAACTGAAGCAAAAGCAAATGGCATGTTAAAAGCATTAAATCTAATTAATAAATGAAAAATCTATCACTTATAAATGGGGTTTTCTCAGAAAATATATCAGTTTTTGATAGAGGTCTAGCATATGGTGATGGTCTGTTTGAGACTATGTCATGGCAGTATATAGGAAAAAGAAATAAAAAAAATCAAGTAGAGTTTTGGAAAAGACATCTCAATAGAATTTCATTTTCATGTAAAAAGTTAAAAATTAATTTCCCAAAAGAAAGTATCCTTCAAAATTACAAAGATAAGATATTGAATAAAGCTAATAGATTAGGGATGAAAAAAGGAATTTTAAAACTTCTTATTACTAGAGGTGTTGGAATGAGGGGTTACAGATTCGAAAACAATATGAATCCAACCATCATTTTTTTAGTTTTTCCCTTCAGTGATTATCCAGATGATTTTTTCCAATTAGGAGTTGCTGCTAAATTTTGCGAGACTTACATTACATCAAATCGTAATTTCTCAGGATTAAAACATTTAAACAGATTAGATTCAGTTTTAGCTAGAGCTGAGTGGAATAATGAAAAAATATTTGAAGGTATGTTTATTGATGACAAAAAAAATATCATTGAGGGAACAATGACAAATATTTTTTTTGTAAAAGGAAAAACCCTATTCACACCTAGACTTTTAGATCATGGAATTAATGGGATAATGAGAGAAGTAGTTATAGAAAATTATGATAAATTTTTTGATAAAATTAAAATAACTAAAATCAAAAAAACATCACTAAATGAATTTGACCAAATGTTTATTACTAATTCATTGTTAAAAATTGTACCTGTCAGAAAAATAGAAAAATATAAGTTTTCAATTTTTGATAATACGAGAAGAATCATTGAATATTACCAATCGGCTAAGAATTTAGAATTTAATTAGGCTTTATGTCATTTAATTTTTTTAACCAACTTGAATCAAGGTCAGTCTCATTACTTAATTCATTAAGACTTCTATTAGCTTTTTTTAGCTCCCCAGTGTGTAACATCAATTCGATATATAGCATTTTTGCGGGAATATTTTCAGGGTACAAACTTAGTAGTTTATTAACATATTGAATAGCATTTTCGAAATCGAAATTAGATTTTTTAAGGATTGCTGTTTCAAGTAGAAGGTCTTGATTTTCAGGAAAATATTTTAGAGCTTTAAAATAATATAATTCCGATTTTTGGATATGACCAGTAACCAAACAAGTTCTAGCTAAAACTAACCACGCATCAATATCTTTAGGATTCTCGTCAAGTTTTCTTTCTAAAAAAACAATTACTTCATTAGGATTTATATCATTTCCCTGCTCTATGTTCTTTTTTAGATCGTTCATGTATGTAAAACTCTTTAAATCACTCTTGAATATATAGATTGTGGCTGTCAAGATAAATGTAGATATAGATATAATTAACACCTTTTTATTGAATATACTTGACCTTAATAAAAAGATTACTAGTAAAGTAGAAATAAGTAATAAGCTAGTGCAAAAGAAAATTAAATCAGTCAATTTTATTCTTCCTAAAAAATAATAAGAATAAGAAAAAGAAAATTACAAAAGGTGATATCCATAAAAAAAGAGTGTAAAATTTTAACGGTGGTTTAAACAACACATAGTCTCCATACTTACCATGTACAAAATTTATTATCTGAGAGTTTGTTTTGCCTGCTACAAGTTCCTCCCTTATCAAAATTCTTAAATCTCTTGCAATTCCAGCATTTGAATTGTCAATATTTTCATTTTGACAAACCATACATCTCAATACTGAGCTTATTTCTCTGGCTCTTTGCTCCAATTGAGCATCTTTAAGAATTTCATCTGGTTCAATTGACATAACATTAGTAAAATTAAAAAGAAGAAAAAGTATTAGTATTTGGTTAATCTTCATTTTCCAACACACTAATGATATTTTTAATTTCTTCTAAATCTCTTTGCATTATTGGGCCAACGTGTTTGTAACGTATTTTAGAATGTTTGTCTAAAATAAATGTTTCCGGAATACCATAAACTCCCCAATTAATGCTAGCTCTTCCCTTAGTATCTGAACCTATAGCCTGATAAGGATTACCTAGTTTATTTAACCAGTTTAAAAGATCATTTTTTTTATCTTTTTGATTGATACCAAAAATAAAATGTTGCTCAGATAATTTTGAGATTTGTGAGTGTTCAATTTTGCACGGGGGGCACCAAGATGCAAAAACATTTACAATCTTTACATCGTCTATTTCTAGTAAATCTGTTTTATTAAAATTATTAATACCATTACCAATATGATCAAGTTTGAAGTCTGGAATGGTAGTATTTATCAAATTTGAAGGGATTTTTTTCGGATCTTTATTTAGCCCAATGATAAAAGTTAAAACTGTTATTACACAAAAAATTAATCCTACAAGATATAATCTCATTTCAATTCCTTAAAGGATCTTTTAAGTGATATCAGCCCACCAATAAACATGAATAAGACTCCAAGCCAGATCCAGATTGTGTAGGGATTAAACCAAATTCTTGTAGTCCATAATCCAGAATTATTATCTCCTATTGAAATATAAATATCTCCAAGTAGTGTAGAATGTATTGCGGCTTCAGTTGTTACCTGTTTTCCAAAATTATATATTCTCTTCTCGGGATTTAAAACACTTACAAATTCTCCATTTTTATAAAGCTCAAATTTTGCGTAGTCGGATTTATAATTGGTTCCAATTTCTTTACTAACTCCCATGAATTTTACTTCATATCCAGACGTACTAATAGTTTCTCCTACTTCTTGAAACTGGATATTTTCTTTTTTTAGAATAGAAGTACCGGTTGCCCCAATTATTAAAATTGCTATACCAAAATGTGCTAAACCTTGTGAAACTGTTTTTAATGGTATAACAAACGATTTTTTTTTTTTAAGATTTATTAATACAAGTTGATAAATCTCAAATAAAGAACTAGCAGCAAGCCAGATTGCTAACGCAATAAATATTATTGCAATGACTGGCCCACGATATGCTAAGTACCATACTAAAAGCATTAATAAAAAATTAATAAAAATTATTGGCCTAAGTCTAAAAAAAATCTGTTTTAAATCGTCTCTACCCCATTTCATTAATGGACCAAGTATCATGCCTAAAACCATTGGAATTACTAATGGAGAAATTGTTGCATTAAAAAAAGGTGCGCCCACTGAAATTTTTTTTTCAAAAAAAGCATCTGTAAACAGAGGATATATTGTACCAAGGAGAACTGTGCCAGTTATTGTTAACATAAAAATATTATTTAGAGAAATAGCCCCCTCTCGGGAAAGAAGATGAATATTATTTTGATCGCTATATTTATGTAAATTTTTATATAAAAGAATGCCACCAGCACCAGAAATAAATACTAAAAGGCATAGTATAAATACACCTCTACTTGGATCATTTGCAAACGCGTGAACTGAAGTGAGTACGCCAGATCTAACAAGGAATGTGCCAAGCAAACTTAGGCAAAAAGTAATAATTGATAGAGAAATTGACCATGAAAGTAATTTTTTTTTTCTCTCAGAGACAATTATAGTATGGAGCAATGCAGTTGAAGTTAACCAGGGTAAAAGTGATGCATTTTCAACCGGATCCCAAAACCAAAAACCACCCCAACCCAATTCATAATAAGCCCACCAGCTTCCAAGACCAATTCCAAGAGTGAGGAAACTCCAAGATAAGAACACCCATGGTTTAAGTGTTTTTATAAATTCTTTGCTTGAATCTTTACTGAAAAGAAAAGCTATAGCTAATGAATAAACCACTGAACACCCCACATACCCGATATACAAAACAGGTGGATGAATGGCTAATCCTGGGTCTTGGAGTAGAGGGTTTAAGTCTTTTCCTTCAATAGAAGGTGGAAAAATTCTTTCAAAAGGATTAGAGGTAAAAAAAATAAAACAGCTAATTAAGAAACAAAGCAAGGCATGAACAATAAGGGTATTTGTTTTTAATAAATCGTTTTTAAGATTATGTTTAGAAAACAAAAATCCAAAGAAAGTCATAACCAAAAGCCACAAAAGGATTGATCCCTCATGATTACCCCATACACCAGTCACCTTGTATAAAAGTGGTAGTTGACTGTTAGAATTTTGTGATGTTATCTCCAATGAAAAATCTGACACAACAAAACAATAAACTAAACAACAGTATGAAACCAAAGTTGTATAAAATATTAGTTCACTATTTCGCTCAACTGAAAAAATTATTTTTTTTGTTCCTTCAGGAAAAGCTAATCTTTGACATAATGGTAATAAAAATTGCAATGCAGACAACAACATTGAAAGAATCAGAAAAATTAGACCGTATTCCGCTATCATTTTTCAATTCCTTTCCTGTCTAAGGTTTTTTCGATTTCTGGTGGCATGTAATTCTCATCATGTTTGGCTAAAACATTTGTTGCATTAAAAACTCTATCTTCTAGGTCAAAAAATCCTTCAGCTACGACTCCTTGACCTTCTCTAAACAAATCTGGTAAAATTCCAAAGTATTTAATTTCCAATAAATCAGAAATTGTAAATGAAATTTCCTCATATTTTTTTTCACTATCTTCAATAATTCTTCTTTCCAGACTATTACTATCAACCATTCCGCCTACGCGAATCTTTTGATCAGCTTTTGGAATTTTTGTTAGTATTTCTGAAGGAGAATAAAAGAAAACCAAATTATCTCTTAAGTTTGTTAATAAAATGTAAGCACCAATAGATACAAAAGTCATGATAAAAAGTATAAATATTGATCTTTTATGTTTGGCCTTCATTTTTATTTTCAAATCTTTTGTGTTCTTTTTCGAACCTTTTAGTCCTAATTTTAGATAATAATACTAATCCCGAAATCAGGAAAAAAGAGATAAAATATGCTAAACATACATATTTTAAATGAACCTTGTTATTTAATAGCCCTATAAAATATTCCATATCAATTCACATCCTGCTTGAAAAGCTCAATTTTCCTCAAATAAATTTCACCCTTTATTCGGTCTAGAAGAATTGAAACAAATAAGAAAGTCAGACCCAAAGCCATAAAAATTAAAGGAAATAGCATCACACTGTCTATAGAAGGTGCTCCAAATTTTGTTAAACTAGCTGGTTGATGCAATGTATTCCACCAATCAACGGACCATTTAATTATTGGTAGATTAATTAAACCAACAATTGCCAAAATTGATGCATTTCTATCACCTTTTCTGAAATCATCAAATGCATTAGACAAAATTATGTGCCCTAAATATATAAACAATAGAATTAATTCAGAGGTTAATCTGGCGTCCCAAACCCACCAGGTTCCCCAAGTTGGCTTACCCCATATCGAACCTGTTATCAATGTAACTAAAGTAAATGAAGCGCCAATAGGAGCACATGATCGAGAAATAATATCAGCTAAGGTATGTTTCCATATCAAAGATATAATACTACAAATACCCATTGAACTATAGATCATCAGAGATAACCAAGCTGAAGGAACATGAATGTACATAATTCTTACAGTTTCTCCCTGAAGATAATCAGGTGGGGAATTGAAAAAGGAATAATATAAGCCAATTAATATAAAAACGAAGGCCAAAAAATTTATCCAGGGATAAACGTTATCTGATAGTTCTTGGAATCTTTTTGGATTAGAAAATTTAAACATATTATTCACATATTTGATCTATACATAATTTCCCGAAAACTAAGGTCAATGGTAAAGTAATCATAAAAAACCCCACCAATATTATGAAATTCTTATCAGGAATGTAACCAAGCTTAGCTATATCAATTGCACTTACACCAAAAATGAGAATCGGAATATAAAATGGTATTATAATTAACATCAACATTATTTTATTTTTTCTAGCTCTAAGTAATAAAATTTCTCCTAGAGATGCTAACAGAATTAATGAAGGTGACCCTAAAAAAAGAGAGATAATTAAAGTTTTGTTATATGGATACACTCCAAA
>CACBWF010000021.1 GCA_902542925.1 uncultured Alphaproteobacteria bacterium | reverse complement strand
CCTGTTGCAGTAATTAAAAATCACATTACTGTAAAAAAAAATGATGATGTTATAGATTCGCAAATGATAGTTATTGAAAATTATATTAATAAATACCTCCAAAAAGCTAGAGCATCAGCTACATCAAAATTAAAGAAAACAAAAATTGATATTACTGAAGTTATAATGAAAATGAGACAAATCTTTAAAAAAATTAATCCTGAACTCAAAATTATTTTTAAAAGCAATAATGAAAAATTTTTAATAGCTGGAAGTGAAGATGATATAGATGAAATTATAGGAAATGTTATGGAAAATGCATGTAAATGGACTAAGACCCAAGTGATAATAGAAATATTTAAAACTTCAAAAGATCAAATCAAACTTTGTATAAGTGATGATGGACCTGGCCTACCAGAAAAAAAAATGAAAGAAGTTTTTGATAGAGGCTTCAGATTAGACGAACAGACACAAGGAACTGGACTAGGTCTTAATATTGTAAAAGATGCGGTAGAAAATTTTTCAGGGTCTGTTTGGCTAGAAAAATCAAAATTTGGTGGTTTAAAAGTAAATATTATTTTTAATCTTGCCCAATAGAATCTTTGTAAATTTTTTTTATGGGTTTAAATGTAATTCTATGCTGAGGTGTTATGCCATATTTCTCTAATGCATTTTTATGATATTTTGTTCCATACCCAAAATTATTTTCCCATCCATATCTAGGATATTTTTTGGAAAGATTTTTCATTAAATTATCTCTAAAGACTTTAGCTACAATTGATGCTGCAGCAATAGCTTTACACTTCTGATCTCCATTTACAATAAATTCAGAATTCTGGTTTAAAATAAAAAACTGAGGCCCGTCAATCTTTACTTTGTATTTTAGTTTTTTAAATGGATAAAACGATCTTTTCATTGCTAGCTCTGTTGATTTTAAGATACCAAACTTATCAATTTCCCTAGAGCATGATTGACCAATATTATAATTAGAATTCCTTTTGATAAATGTTGATAAAAAATCTCTTTTTTTTTTTGAAACTTTTTTTGAGTCTGTAATTTCAAAGAAAAGATTATTCTTCAAAATATTACTTTCTAATATTAGTGAGCATGCTACGATCGGTCCGCTCCATGACCCTCTCCCTACTTCATCTATTCCGATATAATTATCAATAAGAAAATTTTTCATTTATCAGATATTCTTGGCATAAGATCGATTAGATTGCATGGTTCAAATCTTGAATCTAATTGAAACTTTAAGATATTATCCCAAGCATCAGCACAAGCTGACGGCGACCCAGGTAAACAAAACAGAAACTTACCTTTTGCAATTCCCGCCTTGGCTCTTGATTGAATTGTTGAAGTGCCAATTTTTTTAAAACTTATCATTCTGAAGATCTCACCAAATCCAGGGATTTCTTTTTCAATAAACTTATCAAGTATATCTACAGTAGAATCTCTATCAGTAAGGCCGGACCCACCTGTTGTAATTATAACATTTATAGCAGAATTTTTTATACTATCGTTAAAATATTGTCTTATTTCTTTAGTATCATCAGTAATTATTTTTTTTTCAATTAATTCGTGTCCATGTTCAAGTATTTTTTTTTCCAATATTTTACCTGATTTATCTGTTTTAATATTTCTCGTATCTGAAATTGTTGCAATAGATATTCCTATTGAAATAAAATCTTTTTTAAAATTTATTTTCATAACTTTCTTCAATAAAATTATAAATTTCACATAATTTTAACCACAATTCTTTTTTTGCATAAGGATTTCTTAGAAGAAAAGCAGGATGAAAAATTGGCCAGCAAGCTATTTTTTTTGTACTTAACTCATATTCAAATTTGTGTCCACAAATTTTTGTGATTCCAAGAGAATTTTTTAGTAAAGTTTTAGAGGCAATACTACCTAAAAGGATAAGAAACTTAGGATTTATAATTTCTATGTGTTCCTTTACAAAGGGTAAGCACATATTAATTTCGTCAAGACTAGGATTTCTATTCCCAGGAGGTCTCCAAAAAATGACATTTGATATATAACATTTCTTTCTTTCTTTTTTTATTGCCTGAAGTAGTAAATTTAATAAATCACCAGCCTGACCTACAAATGGAAGGCCAGTTTTATCCTCTTCAGAGCCAGGCGCCTCACCAATTAACATTAAATCTGTATTTATATCCCCGTCTCCAAAAACAAGATTTGTTGATGTTTTTTTTAAATTGCAGTCAAGTTTTTCAACTCTTTCCTTCAAATTTTTTAATAATTTTTGTTTACTTTGATTATCATTAGGAAAATTTGTATGATTTTTTTCCCTTAAAGCGTTATTATTGATATTGTAATTGAATTTTTTTACTGGAATATCACTAAAAAAGGTTTTTAGACCTATTTCATTACAAAAATCAATAAAATTTTTTGTATTTTTAATTTTCATTTTTATATATTAAGAATTAACATATTAAAAATAGGTTTTCAAAAAAAACATTTAGCTTATGTCAGATGAAATAATGAAATATGATGTTATAATTGTTGGAGCTGGTCCATCGGGCTTATCCGCAGCTATAAATCTAAAAAAACTAAGTACAGAGAATAATATCGATATCAATGTTTGTGTAGTTGAAAAGGCATCTGAAGTAGGGGCACATATACTTTCTGGTGCCGTTTTAGAAACTAAAGCGCTTGATGAACTTTTACCTGATTGGAAGTTAAAAGATTCCCCTATCAAAACTAAGGTAAGTAATGAAAAACTTTTATTTCTATCTGAAAATAAGGCTTACCCAATTCCAAAACTATTTACACCTGCTGTTATGCATAATGAAAACAATTATATAATTTCTCTTGGTAGATTTTGTAAATGGTTATCTGATCAAGCAGAAAGTATGGGTGTAGAAATTTATCCAGGTTTTACAGCCTCAAAAATCCTCATTGATGACTCCAAAAGAGTATTTGGAATTAAAACAGGTGACCATGGCATATTGAAAGATGGTTCGAAAAGTGAAAATTATCAATCAGGTATAGAAATACATGCAAAATATGTTTTTTTTGCTGAGGGTTGCAGAGGACACCTAGGTAAACAGTTAATTAATAATTTTGGCTTAGATGATGACTCTGAGCATCAAACATATGGTATTGGAATAAAGGAGCTCTGGGAAGTTGATGATCTTAATACAAGCCCCGGGGAAGTTTTACATACTGTAGGATGGCCACTTTCCCAAGATGTGTATGGTGGCTCATTTCTTTATCATCTTGGTAAAAATTTAATTTCTCTTGGGATGGTGATAGGTTTAGATTACCAGAACCCGTATTTATCTCCTTATGAAGAGTTTCAAAGATATAAAACACATCCTTTTATCAAAAAAATTTTAAAAAATGGTAAAAGGATATCATATGGAGCACGGGCACTAAACGAAGGTGGATGGCAATCGCTACCAAAATTAGTTTTTCCTGGAGGAGCTTTGCTTGGGTGTGAAGCTGGTACATTAAATACTCCAAAGATTAAGGGTACACACACTGCTATGAAATCTGGTATGATAGCTGCTGAATCAGCTTTTTTCGCAATTAAATCTGGAAGAGAAAAAGATGTTTTAGATTGCTATAACAGGAATTTTTTGAGTTCATGGGCAGGAGATGAATTAAAAAAGGCTAGGAATGTTAGGCCATCATTTAAATGGGGTTTGAAAATAGGAATGTTTTTGACCGGCATTGATCAAATAATTTTACGAGGTAAAGCGCCTTGGACATTATCACATCACAAGCCTGATCATGAGGCTACAGTTAAAAAAGAACTTGCAAAAAAAATCGAATACCCAAAAGCTGACGGAGTTTTGACTTTTGATAGATTAACAAATGTTTCCTTTACCTCTACTTACCATGAAGAGAATCAACCATGCCATTTAACACTTAAAGATAAAAGTATTCCTATAGAATATAATTACAAATATTTTGATTCACCAGAACAAAGATACTGCCCGGCTGGAGTCTATGAAGTTTTAGAAAATGAACAAAGAAAACCGTATTTGCAAATTAATGCTCAAAATTGTATACATTGTAAAACTTGTGATATAAAAGATCCTAAACAAAATATAAATTGGATTGTGCCAGAGGGAGGCGGAGGACCAAATTATTCAAATATGTAAGAGATTTTTATTTTTCATTTTATTATCAATAAATTTAATTAATTTTTGCTCAACCAAATTATATGCAGAAAAAAAAATTTTAGAAGGTAATCAAAAAATAGGAACAAATGAAAACTTTTCAGGAAACTATTTATCTTGGGTTTTTTCTGAAAAATACGGTGACATTGAATCAAGCAATATTTTCTTAACAAAACTTAGTGAAAATTTAAAAACAAATGATCTTATAATTAAAGCTTTTAACTCTTCACTTTTAATCAACGATTGGTCAGCGTCAACAAAGCTTGCAAAAAAAATAATTATATTTGATAAACATAATTTCTTTGCAAACCTTGTTTTATCAGTAGACCATTTCAATAACAAAGATTTTAATAATAGTCTGATTTCTGTTGAAAATATAAAAAAAACAGAAATAGATAAAAATTTTTTAGACATAATTCATGCATGGATATCTTTTGCTTTAGACAATGATGTAAATCCTTCGCAAGTCCTTGGTGACCATGAAAAATGCATCCCCGTTAAATGTTTACATTTAGGTTTAATGAATGAATTACAAAATAAGAAAAAAATAAGCGGAAAAATTTATGGAAAAATGCTTAATGATTACGAGTCTTCAATAAGACTTTATGAAATATTCTTATCTTTTTTTAATAAAACAAACAATACAAAAAAAATAAATTTTGTCTTCGAAAAACTTAGTTCAATAGACAACAATTTAATAAATGAAATAATCCTAAATGACAATAATGCTAAAAAATTTAATGGAGTTTTAGATTCAAAAGATGCACTTGCAGAAATTTATTTTAATATTTCAGGATGGTTTTATGAAAAAAAACTATATAAATTTTCTGTTTATTTTGGGAATATAGGACTAAATCTCAAACAAGATTTTCCTGCATTAAGGTCTTTGTTGGCAAATAGTTACAAAAAAATAAATCTCTTCGAACATGCTTTAAAAAACCTAGAAAAAATTAAAGAGGATTCCTTGTATTACACCGCAGTTATTCTAACCCAAGTTGAAATATTAGATGAAATTGGGAAAACTGAAAAATTAATAAATTTATTAAAAGATGCGTCAAAAAAAACAAAAAGTAACAATATAAATATGTTATTAGCAGATTCTTTAAGATCAAGTGGGCTTTATCAAGAATCTATAAAAATTTATGATGGTCTTATTAAAAAAATTAATAAACCACAAAAAAGTGATTGGGGCTTATTTTATTCAAGAGGTATCGCTTATGAGAGAATAAAGAAATGGAAAAAAGCAGAACGTGATTTTTTAATGGCGTTAGAATTAATGCCAAACGAACCTTATGTATTAAATTATTTAGGTTATAGTTGGCTCGAGAGAAAAGAAAACTTAAGTGAGGCGTTCGAATTAATTCTTATTGCAGCTCAACAAAAGCCACACGATGCTTATATTATTGATTCCCTAGGATGGGCATATTATCTCTTAGGAGAATTTTCAAATTCAATAGAAATTTTAGAGAAAGCTGTTAGTTTATCACCTAACGATGCAACTTTAAACGATCACTTAGGTGATGCTTATTGGAAAGTAGGGAGAACGCGTGAGGCAATATCACAATGGAAAAGGGTATTAATTTTTGATCCAAAGTTTAAAAGAAAAGACGAAATTCAAAGAAAAATAGCAAGTGGAATTTAATATATGGAAAGTAATTTAAGGTATTTTTCTCCTGCAAAAATAAACCTTTTTTTGGAAGTGTTATCAAAAAGAAAAGATAATTATCATGAATTAAATTCTCTAATTTGCTTTTGCGATGTTGGTGATTTTATTGAAGTTAAAAGAAGTAATGTTTTAAAAATTGAGGTAGTAGGCCCATTTTCAAAAAAACTATCCCCTAATGAAAATATTATTATTAAAACTCATAAAATAATTAGTAAATACTTTGAGATAGGAAATTTTAATATTAGATTATTCAAGAATTTACCAATTTCTTCAGGTATTGGAGGAGGTTCCTCAAATGCAGCAACATTTTTTAAAATTATTGAAGAAAAATTAAACTTAAATATCGAAACAAATATAAAAAATAAAATTTTGCTTGAAATAGGGGCTGATGTTCCAGTTTGCTATTACCAAAAATTTTCTATTATATCAGGCATAGGGGATAAAATAGAATTTGTTCCACCAATTGAAGAAAGCTATATATTATTAGTAAATCCACTTATAGAAGTATCAACAAAAGATATTTTCAGTGAATTGAAAGTTTTCAGTGAAAAAAAAACAAAATTAGATGAAATAAATAAAAAAGATATTTTACTAAAAAAAATAATTGAGTCTAAAAATGATTTAGAAAAAACAGCAAAATTAAAGCATCCTGTAATTTCTGATGTTTTAGATACTTTAAGTAAAGATTTAAATGCTCTTTTAGTGAGAATGTCGGGATCGGGTGCAACTTGTTTTGGTATTTTTAATTCACAGTTAGACTTAGATAATGCTTACAACAAGATTATCGAGATAAGGAAAAATTGGTGGATAAAAAAAGGTAAAATCTTAAATAACATTAAATATGTTAGTTAATTTATTTTAATGTAATATAATGATTTTCAGTGGGGCGTAGCCAAGCGGTAAGGCACTGGTTTTTGGTACCGGGATGCGCTGGTTCGAATCCAGCCGCCCCAGCCAGATAATTTATCAAGTATAAATTTAATTAATGAACTTTTTAAAACGACATTACAAAGAATTTACAATAAAATCCGAGAGTAAACCTCCAAAACAATGAGAGAGCTACTTTTATCATTAAATAATTGTTCATTTGGTTATTCAAAAAATAAAATTTTTGAAAATCTTTTCTTCAATATTAATGATGGTGACAAAATTGCTTTAGTTGGAAGGAATGGAGTTGGCAAAACTACTCTTATGGACATTTTGTCAAAAAAAAAGACTATTGATGACGGAAAAAGTTGGTTTTTACCAAATTTAACCACCGGATACTTAGTACAAAAAAAAAAACAAAATTTTTCGGGAAGTGCAAGGCAATTCATTAAAAAGTCGTGTGAAGACGAAACTAATTTTGACTTCAAATTAGAACGATATGCAAGAGAACTGAAATTAAACCTGAATCTGAATTTCAATACTTTGTCAGGTGGTCTTAAACGAAAAGTATATTTGGCAGAATTAATAATTAAAAATCCAAAATTACTGCTACTTGATGAACCAACAAATCATCTAGATATTGAATCAATAATTTGGCTTGAAAACTACTTAGTAAAAGAATTTAAGGGTAGTTTTTTAGTTGTAAGTCACGACAGAAAGTTTTTAAAAAAAATAACAAATAAAGTTTTTTGGCTTGATAGAAAAAATATTAAAATTTCACCAAAAGGTTTTTATGATTTTGATAATTGGTCTACACAAATTATCGAGCATGAAAAAAAAGTGTTAAAAAACAAAAATAACTTCCTCAAACAGGAACTTGATTGGCTATCAAAAGGCATTAAAGCGAGAAGAAAAAGAAATATGAAAAGAAAAATTCAGGCAAAAGAGCTTGAATTATCCGTCAAGCAAGAACAGAATGAATTTATTAAGTCGATAAAAAAAATTAATGTTACTCAAGCAGACGATAGTAACGATTTTTTTGGACCTAATGTAGTTGCAAGCTTTTTTAAAGTATCAAAAGCTTATTGTGACAATAAAATAACACTTTTTAAAGATTTTAATTTTAAATTACATAAAGGTGAAAAAATTGGTTTAATTGGAAAAAACGGATCAGGTAAGAGTACTATGTTTAAATTTTTAACTGGAGATACCCAACCGGACTCTGGTTCTGTAAAGATTAAACATTCAATTAACTTTTCATATTTTGATCAAATGGGAGGTCAATTTAATGACCAAAAATCAATTAAGGAAAATCTTATTCCAGGTGGAGGAGATTACTTAGATGTGAATGGATTCAAAAAACATATATGTGGTTATTTAAAAAATTTTCTGTTTGACCCAAAAGATGTGAATAACTTAGTATCAACATTATCTGGGGGGCAAAGAAATAGATTGTTGTTGGCGAAGGTACTGGCAAATCCAAAACAACTTATGATTTTAGATGAACCAACAAATGATTTAGACTCAGATACTCTAGACATACTTACAGACTTTATAAATGGCTATAAAGGAACAGTCTTAATATCATCTCATGATAGAAGTTTTTTAGATGAAACAGTGGATAAAATTTTTTTTTTTCATGGAGATGGAGAAATAGAATTTCATCTAGGATTATGTTCAGAAATACTATTAAATTTTCAAAATAAGAAAATTCCTACTGAGAGAAAAACCAAGTTAAGAAATGAAAACAAAATTTCAAAAATAAATTATCATAGAGAAATTCAAAAAATACTTAAACAAATCCAAATCATCGAAAAAAAAATTCAATTAGAAAAAAAAAGTTTAGAAGATCCACAACTTTACAAAAATGATAAGTTAAAATTTGAAGAAGTTGTTAATAAGATTTCTAATTATGAAAAAAATCTTCAGTTGCTTGAAAAAGAATGGATTTTTCTAGAAGAACAAAACATGATTAATTAGATTTGATGAAGAAAAAAAAAAAAATTAGAGTTGCTGTATTGGTCGACTTATTTTTAAATCAACAAGCAGGCGGTCATGTCAAGTATTGGCAAAGAATATCTGAATCTATTTCATTTTTAAAAATAGACTATCACCTTACAATCTTTTTTCTAGGATTTAAAAACGAGAAATCTAAAATAAACAGAAATATTAATTTTGTTACAATAAAACCAGTAGTTTCATCAGGTATATTAAAGTTTATTGGAATTGATGCAGATATTACAGATTTGTCACCAATCAATTTAAGACTATTTTTCTTATTAAAAAAGTTTAATATTATTCACACCACAGATCAATTTTTTAGTATGTCAAGAACTGCAAAATTAGTCTCAAAAATATTCAAAATACCATTAACAACTTCCATTCATACGGATACACCACCTTATGCTCGCTATTACATTGAAAAGATTTTAAAAAAATTGACACTCTTCAAACTTGGAAAATTTTTAATTCAAAAAAAAAGGATCCCAGAAATATATGAAAAAAAAATGTTTAATAAGGTTTGTGATTATATAAAATTTACTAGTTCTGCAATGGTAGCAGACAAAATTTATAGTCCAACAAATCTAAAAAAAATTACAGGTAATAAAAATATTACAAAGCTTAATAGAGGTATAAATAAAAACATATTCAATCAAAAACAAAATAAGAAAAATATTTATAAAAAATATGGTATTTCTGAAAATGATAATCTTATTTTTTTTAGTGGAAGAATTCATGAATTAAAAGGTGCATTATTATTGGCTAATATACACAAATCTCTAATTAAGAAAAAAATAAACATAACAACTCTTATGGCTGGGGATGATATTCATGGTGACTTATGTAAAAAAATTGCACCAACAAAATTAAAACTTCTTGGTTACCTTAGTCAGTCTGAACTTGCAGATTTATATAAAAGTTGTGATTTATTTGTTTTTCCATCTAAATTTGAGATAGGTCCTAATGTTGTACTTGAAGCAAAGGCTTGTGGTGCAGTCTGTGTTGTAAGTCCTGGAGGAGGTGGGAAAAGAATTGAATATCCTAATGCTGATGGAATAATTATAAATAAATGGGACTTAAATTTATGGGTAAAAACTATTGAAAACCTTTTTAAAAATCAATCCAAGATTATTAAAATTAAGAATTTCTTAAGAAAACATAATAGAGTTAACTCCTGGGAAGAAATTTTTATAAATGAAATACTACCTCATTGGATAAATATTGAAAAAAAAAAATAAAAATATTCTTATCTTGGCCCCTCATCCTGATGATGAGGTTGTTGGAACATGTGCAATAATAAAAAAAGGTATGGAATTAGGACAGCACTTTTATATATTTTTCTTAACTAACGGTGTAATTCCAAGAGAAGAAATGTGGTTCTTTGAAAAAAAAAAATATTCAAGAAAGTTAAACATAAGACTTAGTGAAATGAAAAAAGCCGTAAAGTATTTAGGTATAAAAAAATATTATTTACAGAATATTCCTTCAAGATCATTAAAAATGCATATTGTAAAAACAATCAATAAAATAAAATTTATAATACAGGCCCATAACATCACAACAATTTTTACTCCAGCATACGAAGGAGGCCATCAAGACCATGATGTGTCAAATTTTATAGCATCAAAATTTATTAAACAACTTAACGTTTATGAATTTGCAGAATACAATAATTTTGGTGGAAAAAGTGTATCAAATACATTTATTGGAGCAGATATAAACGAAGAAATTTTAATCTTAAATGATAAAGAAATTTCTTATAAAAAAAAAATGTTAAATATTTACAAATCAGAGACCAAAAATTTGGGACATATTAAAGTTGTAAGAGAGGCATTAAGAAAACTAAAAAGTTATGATTATTCACAAAGACCTCATAAGGGAAAACTCTTTTACGAAAGATTTAATTTGTTTTCTTGGCATCCTAGGGTAGACGGTACTTCACCAGAGATAGTTTGCGAAATATTGAAAAATACTAGATTTAATAATGTCTTCAAAGCAAATTAGATTTTATTTAACATTAATTATTTCAGTTTGTTTTGCATATTGGGTATATGATTTTTTTTCAGGATCAGAAGCCTTAGGATATGTTATTGAACATTATTCTAATTTATATTTACTGATTTTTGCACATTTACCTTCACTAATTTTTGATTCATTGGCATGGATGGTTTTAATGACTAAAAAAAAGTTAACTTTTTATTGGTGTGTTATAATAACATGGATATCACAGACAGCCGGAAAATTTTTACCTACAGGAAATATTACAGGAGAATTTGTTAGAATTTATCTAAGTGTTCAAAAAGGAATGAATTCAGTAAATTCATCATCTATCGTAGTAGCAGATCTTGCTATTGCTACTTTTTCATTGCTTTTGATTGCAATTTTTAGCTTATCAGTTGTATTGGGGTTTAATGATGATCTAACAACCTTTGAAGATAGTTATAAATATATTTTATTTAGTGTTAGTCTAATGGTTTTAGCTTCATTTCTTTTTTGTTTTTTAATAAGAAAGAGATTTATTAAAAATATTTTAAAAATAACAAAGAAAAATTTAAATAAAAAAGGATCTAAATTTAAAAAAATCTATTTCAACCTCTTAAAATTAGATTTTGAGATGTATAGGTTAAGCTTTAACATAAGAGCAATAGTGCACTCATTATTTTTTAGATTACTAGGATGGTTAGGTGGTGCTTTTGAAGTTTATATTTTTCTCAAAATTATTGATATTGAGGTTTCATTGGTTGGAATTGTTTTAATTGAATCTTTTACCGGTATTGTAAGAGCTTTTGCTTTTTTTATACCTGCAGCTATAGGGATACAAGAGCTCGCTTTTGTGATAATGGGAAGTTTTTTAGGTTTATCAAACCCAGTTTCATTATCTATTGCTATTGGCAGAAGAATAAGAGAGATTTTAATTGGTGTTCCTGCTATCTTAAGCTGGTATTTTATTTTTAACAGAAAGTTAAATATAAACTAACTCAGTTTTTGGTATTGAATCGACATATTTCAATAAAAATGTCTCAATTTTGTTAATATTTTTGTCTGGTGTAATTATTATAAAAAAAGTATTAGGCCCAACTCTATTTCTCAAAATTGGTACTTTTAGACGAATGCCACACAAATCGTAAAGTTGTTTTTTTTTTTTCTCTAAGAAGTTTTTGTGAGGGAGGTTAAAAGCTTGAAATTGGCAAAAACAAATTGTTTTACCTAGTATAAAAAGTTTTTTTAATTCATCATTAAGTATATATTTTATTTTTTTTTTGTTACTAATTTTTGCCTTAGGTGGCTCTAACCCATTGTCAGGGTCTAAAAAGATAAAATCATATTTTTTATAGAATTCAAAAGATCTTTTTAGCCAATCTTTCCTATTTAAAGGTGTGAGAGTTTTAGTAAAAAAATCAGCATATTTGATTAGATGAGTTTGTTTAACAAAATCACCTATAATTCTGTTTTTTTTGAATTTAAGTGTCTGCATTTCATTATGAAGTTTGAGATCAAAAATTAATACCCTTTTCCATTGTGATATTGCCTCACGCGTTCTCCCTACTTTCCAATAAGCATCACCTAAGTGATCGTTTAAAGTTGCATCGTTAGGTGATAAACTAACAGCTTTCTCTAAAATTTCTATTGAATTTGAAAATTCTCCTAAGAGATAATATGCCCATCCTAGGGAATCAATAATATAAGCATCGTGTGGCTTTTGTTGAGCTGCAATAAGAATTAATTCGAACGCCTCACTTAAGTTTTCTTTTCTCTCGAGCCAACTATAACCTAAATAATTTAATACATAAGGTTCGTTTGGCATTAATTCTAACGCCATTAAAAAATCACGTTCTGCTTTTTTCCATTTCTTTATTCTCTCATAAGCGATACCTCTTGAATAAAATAAGCCCCAATCACTTTTTTGTGGTTTATTAATTTTTTTAATAAGACCATCATAAATTTTTATAGATTCTTGATAAAGCCCACTTGATCTTAAAGAATCTGCTAATAACATATTTATATTGTTACTTTTTGTTTTTTTTGACGCATCTTTTAATAAATTTATTAATTTTTCAGTTTTCCCAATTTCATCTAATATTTCAACTTGGGTTAGAATAACTGCGGTGTAATACAAGGAATCCTCTTTAATTTTTTCTAGGTTTTTTAAAGCATGTTCGAAGAGATTTATTTTTTTGTAACTATTTGCCAACAAAGACCTTAATGCAGGAAAATCTTGTTTGAGATTTAGTCCTATATTCCCAAAATAAACAGAAAATTTATATAGTTTTTTTTCATAAAACCATCCTGAAATATTAAAATAAATTTCTGCAAGTGCATCTTTTGAATCTAAAACTCCATTAAATTTTTTAGCATTATTGTCATTTAGGATTATTTCATTTATTAAATTGTTGTCTATTGAACTAAGTTTTTCGAAGACAAAATTTATTTTTTTTGTATTGTTTGTTTTATTAAAAAAAGATAAGAATATTTCATAAAGTCTTATTGAAGACTCGTAATCATTAAGCATTTTTCCATAAATTTTTCCGCTTATTTTTTTCTTATTTTGTAATTCATTCATTAAACCTAAATGTAAACATTTAACGGGGATGCATTTTTCATGGTCACCAAGGACTTGCGAAGGATTTACATCATTGTCTAAAGCAAAAGATATCCATGCATGAATTATGTCTAAAAAATTTTTATCTATTTCTGTTTTTTTTATATTTTCAACAGAAATCAGACTATTATTAAAATCTTTGTTATTGAAATGGTCTACTGATAAAACAAGGTTTGCAAAGAAATTATGTTTATCAAATATAATTATTTTTTTTGCAAGCTTTGTTGACGCTGACCAATCGTTGATTAAAAGTGAAGAGTTAAAAGCTTTAATTATAAGATCATTTGTTTTTAAATTTTCACTAAGTTTTGTTAAGAAAATATTGCTTGATTCAATGTCACCGTATTTTTCAGAAAAAACCCAAGATAAATAGTTTCCTGAAAAGTTTTCATTTGTTCCTATTTTTTGATTACCTTCTAAAATTTTTTTTTCTGCATATAATTTGGTTGAGCAAAAATTAATTAAATTTATTGATAATAAAATGAAAAATAAAAATCTCTTACATATTTGAATAATTTGGTCCTCCGCCTCCCTCTGGCACAATCCAATTTATATTTTGTTTAGGATCTTTTATATCACAAGTTTTACAATGTATACAATTTTGAGCATTAATTTGCAAATACGGTTTTCTTTGTTCATTTTCTAAAACTTCATAGACTCCAGCCGGGCAGTATCTTTGTTCTGGTGAATCAAAATATTTGTAATTATATTCTATAGGAATACTTTTATCTTTAAGTGTTAAATGGCATGGTTGATTCTCTTCATGGTAAGTAGAGGTAAAGGAAACATTTGTTAATCTATCAAAAGTCAAAACTCCGTCAGCTTTTGGGTATTCGATTTTTTTTGCAAGTTCTTTTTTAACTGTAGCCTCATGATCAGGCTTGTGATGTGATAATGTCCAAGGCGCTTTACCTCGTAAAATTATTTGATCAATGCCGGTCAAAAACATTCCTATTTTCAAACCCCATTTAAATGATGGCCTAACATTCCTAGCCTTTTTTAATTCATCTCCTGCCCATGAACTCAAAAAATTCCTGTTATAGCAATCTAAAACATCTTTTTCTCTTCCAGATTTAATTGCGAAAAAAGCTGATTCAGCAGCTATCATACCAGATTTCATAGCAGTGTGTGTACCCTTAATCTTTGGAGTATTTAATGTACCAGCTTCACACCCAAGCAAAGCTCCTCCAGGAAAAACTAATTTTGGTAGCGATTGCCATCCACCTTCGTTTAGTGCCCGTGCTCCATATGATATCCTTTTACCATTTTTTAAAATTTTTTTGATAAAAGGATGTGTTTTATATCTTTGAAACTCTTCATAAGGAGATAAATACGGGTTCTGGTAATCTAAACCTATCACCATCCCAAGAGAAATTAAATTTTTACCAAGATGATAAAGAAATGAGCCACCATACACATCTTGGGAAAGTGGCCATCCTACAGTATGTAAAACTTCCCCGGGGCTTGTATTAAGATCATCAACTTCCCAGAGCTCCTTTATTCCAATACCATATGTTTGATGCTCAGAGTCATCATCTAAGCCAAAATTATTAATTAACTGTTTACCTAGGTGTCCTCTGCAACCCTCAGCAAAAAAAACATATTTTGCATGTATTTCTATACCTGATTGATAATTTTCACTTTTCGAACCATCTTTCAATATGCCATGGTCACCTGTTTTAATTCCAAATACTCTTTTGGAGTCATCAATGAGGATTTTTGAGGCTGTAAAACCTGGATAAATTTCTACACCCATACTTTCTGCTTGATCAGATAACCATTTACAAAATCTACCAAGAGAAATTATATAATTGTTTTCATTATGCATAACAGCAGGTGTAAATAGTTTTGGAATTGGGTAAGCCTTATTTTCAGATAGAAATAAAAGTTTTTCATTACTTACCTTAGTTTTGATAGGGGAATCTTTTAACTTCCAATCAGGTAAAAGTTCATCAAGCGCTTTAGTTTCTAAAACGGCACCAGAAAGTATATGTGCCCCTACTTCAGATGCCTTTTCAACTACACAAACATTGATATCGATATTATTCTCTGTACTTAGTTTTTTTAGATTTATAGCTGCGGATAAGCCCGATGGACCAGCTCCAACAATTATAACATCATATTTCATTATTTCATCTGACATAAGCTAAATGTTTTTTTTGAAAACCTATTTTTAATATGTTAATTCTTAATATATAAAAATGAAAATTAAAAATACAAAAAATTTTATTGATTTTTGTAATGAAATAGGTCTAAAAACCTTTTTTAGTGATATTCCAGTAAAAAAATTCAATTACAATATCAATAATAACGCTTTAAGGGAAAAAAATCATACAAATTTTCCTAATGATAATCAAAGTAAACAAAAATTATTAAAAAATTTGAAGGAAAGAGTTGAAAAACTTGACTGCAATTTAAAAAAAACATCAACAAATCTTGTTTTTGGAGACGGGGATATAAATACAGATTTAATGTTAATTGGTGAGGCGCCTGGCTCTGAAGAGGATAAAACTGGCCTTCCATTTGTAGGTCAGGCTGGTGATTTATTAAATTTACTACTTCAGGCAATAAAAAAAGAAAGAAAGAAATGTTATATATCAAATGTCATTTTTTGGAGACCTCCTGGGAATAGAAATCCTAGTCTTGACGAAATTAATATGTGCTTACCCTTTGTAAAGGAACACATAGAAATTATAAATCCTAAGTTTCTTATCCTTTTAGGTAGTATTGCCTCTAAAACTTTACTAAAAAATTCTCTTGGAATCACAAAAATTTGTGGACACAAATTTGAATATGAGTTAAGTACAAAAAAAATAGCTTGCTGGCCAATTTTTCATCCTGCTTTTCTTCTAAGAAATCCTTATGCAAAAAAAGAATTGTGGTTAAAATTATGTGAAATTTATAATTTTATTGAAGAAAGTTATGAAAATAAATTTTAAAAAAGATTTTATTTCAATAGGAATATCTATTGCAACAATTTCAGATACGAGAAATATTAAAACAGATAAATCAGGTAAAATATTGGAAAAAAAAATACTTGAACATGGACACGAATTAATTGAAAAAAAAATAATTACTGATGATACTAAAGAAATAAGACAATATTTTAACGATAGTATAAAAAATTCTGCTATAAATGTTATAATTACAACAGGTGGGTCCGGCCTTACTGATAGAGATTCTACTGTAGATATACTTGATAAGTTTATTGAAAAAGAAATCCCTGGATTTGGTGAGATCTTCAGAATGATAAGTTTTAAAAAAATTGGCACTTCAACAATTCAATCAAGAGCCAAGGCGGGAATTGCAAAAGGTAAGTTTCTGTTTTGTTTACCTGGGTCGCCGTCAGCTTGTGCTGATGCTTGGGATAATATCTTAAAGTTTCAATTAGATTCAAGATTTGAACCATGCAATCTAATCGATCTTATGCCAAGAATATCTGATAAATGAAAAATTTTCTTATTGATAATTATATCGGAATAGATGAAGTAGGGAGAGGGTCATGGAGCGGACCGATCGTAGCATGCTCACTAATATTAGAAAGTAATATTTTGAAGAATAATCTTTTCTTTGAAATTACAGACTCAAAAAAAGTTTCAAAAAAAAAAAGAGATTTTTTATCAACATTTATCAAAAGGAATTCTAATTATAATATTGGTCAATCATGCTCTAGGGAAATTGATAAGTTTGGTATCTTAAAATCAACAGAGCTAGCAATGAAAAGATCGTTTTATCCATTTAAAAAACTAAAATACAAAGTAAAGATTGACGGGCCTCAGTTTTTTATTTTAAACCAGAATTCTGAATTTATTGTAAATGGAGATCAGAAGTGTAAAGCTATTGCTGCAGCATCAATTGTAGCTAAAGTCTTTAGAGATAATTTAATGAAAAATCTTTCCAAAAAATATCCTAGATATGGATGGGAAAATAATTTTGGGTATGGAACAAAATATCATAAAAATGCATTAGAGAAATATGGCATAACACCTCAGCATAGAATTACATTTAAACCCATAAAAAAAATTTACAAAGATTCTATTGGGCAAGATTAAAAATAATATTTACTTTTAAACCACCAAATTTTGATTTTTCTAGCCAAACAGACCCTGAAAAATTTTCTACCGCATCTTTTACAATATTAAGACCTAGTCCAGTTCCTTGTGTCTGTTCGTCTAATCTGAAGCCTCTATCAAAAACTTCTTTCATTTTTTTTTCTGGTAGGCCAGGTCCATCATCACTTATACAAAGTTTGATTTGATCTTTTGAAGTTTTAAATATTTCTATTATCACTTGGGTCTTAGTCCATTTACATGCATTTTCCATAACATTTCCTATAATTTCATCTATATCATCTTCACTTCCAGCTATTAAAAATTTTTCATTATTGCTTTTAAAAATAATTTTGAGTTCAGGATTAATTTTTTTAAAGATTTGTCTCATTTTCATTATAACTTCAGTAATATCAATTTTTGTTTTCTTTAATTTTGATGTAGCTGATGCTCTAGCTTTTTGGAGGTATTTATTAATATAATTTTCAATAACTATCATTTGCGAATCTATAACATCATCATTTTTTTTTACAGTAATGTGATTTTTAATTACTGCAACAGG
>CACBWF010000020.1 GCA_902542925.1 uncultured Alphaproteobacteria bacterium | reverse complement strand
TTTCTAAAATGTTAAAGGTATATAAAAATTCTGGTGTTAAATCAAGATTTCTTGTGAATGATCTTGAATGGTATTTGAAAAAAAATGATTGGAAAGAGAGAAGTATACGATTTAAGAAAAGTGCTATTGATATTCTTAGAAAATCTATAATTCAAACCTTAAAAAAGACAAATTATAAAGCAAAAGATATCGGAGCAATTATTGTTATTAATACTACTGGAATAGTTACACCTTCGCTTGATGCAGAAATTATCAATTTACTTGATTTTAATAATAATATTAAAAGACTACCTATATTTGGATATGGTTGTGCAGGAGGCGTTTTAGGTTTAAATAGAGCTATTGAAATAAAAAAAAATATTAAAAAACCAGTTCTAGTCTGTAATATTGAATTATGTAGTTTAACATTTAGACCTCAAATTGTAACAAAGGAAAATATAATTAGTACTGCTTTATTTGGTGATGGTGCATCATCATATATAGTTGATAATGAAGGGAAGTGTGGTGTTGTAAAATCGATAGATTATAGTTGGAAAAATTCATTAAATCTAATGGGATGGAGTGTTGAAAATATCAGAAAGACCAGAGTTTAAAAGTAAAAAACCGCCACTTACTTTTAGAGAAAACGATACTGTATTAAAAGCAGTAAAAGCAATGGCAAAAGATAATTTTGGGTCAGTTGTAATAGTTGATAAGGATAAAAAAGTTAAAGGAATTTTTACTGAGAGAGATGTTATGAATAAGCTAGTAAATAATGTTATGAATCCAAAAACAACAAAGCTTAGAGATGTTATGACCAGTACAGTCAAAGTTGCTAACAAGGATGACGATCTAGTGGTATGGCTTAGACAAATGTCAAATGAAAGATTCAGACATGTCCCCGTTGTTGATAAATCAGGAAAGCTAATTAATATTATGTCACAAGGAGACTTTGTATCTTACACATGGCCTAACTTACTTTACCAAGTGAAGGAGATGGCAAAAGAAAACTACTTTAAAGCAAATCAAGTTGTTTTAATTGTAGTAGGATTATTGATATACACTTTAATAACGTTATATTTTGCAATGACAATTATTTCATGAGTATATAAAGTTTAAATTGTATTACTTATAATTATTCAACAACTTTTATCAAACTTTTTTTCTTTTATTCTCATTGGCATCTTATCTACTATTAGGATTATATCTTTGAGACTAACAAACCTGTCACTCTTAAACTTTAATTCGCCATCATAACCGATTATTGATACATCAAATGGTAATTTAAAAGTTAGATTTTTTTCAATTCCTTTAGTATCAAAATGGTAATATTTTTCTGAAAATTTAAAAAAAATTTTAAGATTTCTATTATTAATTTCACATTCCATAGTTTTAATATTCGATAAATATTTTGAGTAATACTTGTGATCAAAAATTAAAAGCCTATTTTTCCAAAAAAATTCTGTACCTTGTGTAAAGTTAAATGTAGGTCTTTCATGATGGTGTACAGAGTTAGAATCATTGAAATAAAAAATAATAAAAAAAAAGATTGTGATTACTAAACTTCTTATTTTAATGTCAATCATTTGGTTTATTCATAAAATAAATTTAATCATATTTTTTTAAGACAATCATCGCAAATATCATTTCTTTTTTTAAAATAACTAATTTTTTCTGGTTTATAGGGTAGTGGAGCGTCACATCCTTTACAAACCTTAAGTTCAACATCATCACGATTTTTTATCTTTTTAAACATGAAAGTATAAACTGAGTTTTATATTTCTTTGGTCCATTTTTATTTAGATTTGTAATTTGCTTTAACTTAATGTTTCCATCTTTTTGACAATTATTAATAACAAATTTTTTGATTTTTATATAATGAATACTTGGAATTTGAAGGTTATATTCTTCAAAATCAAGATATTTAAAATCACTAAAATCTGAAAAATAATTAATATACACAAATAGCAGATTCCCTGATGAACAATTACTGTAATCGAAACTTTTAAATTCGGTAATTTTACAAAATTCCGTAGAATATAAATTTTCTTTCATAATTAAAAAAAATAAACTTAAGAATATAATACCATTAACACCAAAGTTATTTGACATAAGAATAACTAATACTTATTTCCATTAATCATAAAATAGAATCCGATTAATATTAAAAAGATTTGTTCACTTGTGAATAATTTTGAATTAATAAACCAATCCTTATGTGCAAAATAAAATGCAAAACACATAATTATAACAATTACTAATGCTGAAGCCCTTGTTAATAAATTTCCAATATACGATTTAATAAAAATACCCAAAATTAATGTAAAACCAGCTAAAACCTCTGAAACAGCAACAAAAGAAGCTAAAAATGGGCTAAAACCAAAAAAGTCAATTAGATTTTTTGGTGGTAATGGAAACTTAGATTTTCCATGTATTATAAAAGCTATTCCTAAACCTAAACGTAATAGTAATAATGAAAAAAAATTTAAACTTTTAGTTTTATTTTCTAGAAACTTATCTAAAACTTTTAGCATAAAAAATCATAATTAAATTATATTTATGATATCACTCATCATGACAATTTGTAGAAATCTTTTATTCTTTTTAAGTCTTCAATCTCTTCTGGAGATTTATCCCATCTAATTTTTGAAATTCTCGGAAAACGTAATGCGAGGCCAGATTTGTGTCTTTTGCTTTTTGAAATAGAATCAAAAGCTATTTCAAAAACTAATGTTTTCTCAACTTCTCTAACAGGACCAAATTTTTGTATAGTATTTTTTCTTACAAATTTATCAAGTTTGTCTAATTCTTCATTTGTATAACCCGAATATGCCTTTCCAATTGGAACTAGATTTTTTCCATCCAATACACCAAAAGTATAATCAGAATAATATGAACTTCTTTTACCATGACCTCTTTGAGCATACATTAGTACTGCATCAACTGACTTTGGGTCCCTTTTCCATTTGTACCACATACCCTTAGGTCTGCCATTATAATATATGCTATTTTTTTTTTTTAGCATTATTCCTTCATAAATATTTGAGGATTGTAAAAACTTATTTCTAACTTTAGTAAGATCTTTCCAGTTTTCAAAAAAAATTATACTGGATAAATCTAGATTGTCTTGTTTGTTGCTATTATACCAATTTTCCAATATTTCTCTTCTACTTGAAAATTTCATACTTCTTAAATCCTTGAAATCTTGAAACAAAATATCATAAAGTTTTATAAAAGCTGGAAATTTTTGTAAAATGCCCTTGCTTACTTTCTTTCTATTTAGTCTTTGTTGTAGATCGTTGAATGAAGTCGGATTTAGATCTCCTCCAACGAGTAATTCACCGTCCAATACAACATTTCTATTTGTTTTAAAGCGTAATTCAGGAAATGAATTTGTAATATTGTCTCCATTTCTTGAAAAAATTACTGTTTCAGTGTCAGAAATTATTAATTGTACTCTTATTCCGTCCCATTTCCATTCAGCTTCAAAATCATCAGGAGATAACTTTCTAAAATCATTTTTTAAATCAATCTGATCAGCGAGCATCATAGGATGAAATGTCTTTAATATATCGATTTTTGGAATAGGACCACCTTTTTCAAGCCAACTAAAAAGTTTAACATAAGGTGGTGAAAATCCATGCCAAATCTTTTCAATTTGATCTAGGTTTACATTACCAAATTTGGAAAGAGATACCTTAGCATTTTTTTCTGAAACACCTATTCTTAGTCCACCTGTAAATAGTTTAATAATAGCCCATCTTTCTGTTGTTGAAGCTTTATCTAATTGGGAAATTAAAAATTTTTCTACTTGTAATTTAGAATTTTCATGGAAAAAATTTATAAAATAACTTAGTGTACATAATTTTTTTTTTTTTTTAAATGGCCATAATAATGATATTGTTTCAGCCATATCTCCAACATAGTCATATGATAAATCAAAGAGAATAGGGTCAACTTTAGACTTAATTATTTGTTTAAGGTTTGTACTCCTAATAGATGACAATTTTAAACTATTAGTTATTAATGCAACAGCAAATCCTCTATCAGGATCATTTGTTTGTTTATAATATTCAACAAGAAGTTCAATTTTTCTATTTCTTGATGGTGAATAAATAATGTTTTCAAGTAATCTGGCAAATTTTTCCAAGCTATATCTCCTCATCTCTTCCTTTGATAGAAAGAGGTTTTGCATTTAATCCTTTTCTCGTACACCAATGAACAAGCCCCTCTTCTCTTCCATGAGTTACCCAAATATTTTCTGCACCACAATTTGAAATTGTTTTAGTTAATTCATTCCAATCTGCATGGTCAGAAATTACTAAAGGAATTTCAATTAAACTTTGTTTAACTCTTTGTTTAATATTCATCCATCCTGATGCTTGCGATATAATTTTTTTTTTAAATCTTCTAGACCATCTATCTTTTAATGCTGAGGGTGGTGCTAAAATAATTTTTGGTTCTATATCAAAGCTATCTTTAGTTAACATTTTTAATTTACCTAAATTTATACCTTTATCCTCGTAATAGTTACAAATTTTATTCAAAGCTCCATGAATAAAAATAGTTTCATCAAAACCATTTTCCCTAAAAAGTTTTATTAATCTTTGTGCTTTACCAAGTGCGTAAACACCAATTAAATGATCTTTATCATTATTTATTTTAATTGAATCAAGAATTTTTCTAACTTCTTTATTTGGATCGGGATGTTTGAATATTGGTAACCCAAAAGTTGCTTCTGTAACTAATGTGTTACATTTGACTAATTCGAAGGAGGTTGCAGTGGTATCCTTTTTTGTCTTGTAATCTCCAGTTACAACTATTTTATGATTTTTATATTCTAATAAAACTTGTGAACTTCCAATAATGTGTCCAGCTGGATATAACGTAATTGACACATCATCAATTTGTATCTTTTGACCATAATTTATATATTGAAATTCTCCTGCACAGGTTTTACCATATCTTAATTTCATGATTTCTAAAGTTTCTTTTGTGCCGAGTACTTTTTTATGACCAGGTTTTGCATGATCAGCATGAGCATGAGTAATAATTGCCTTTTCAACAGGATATTGAGGGTCGATAAATACATTTATTGGTACTATATTTAATCTGTAATCTAGTAGATGCATAATTTAAAATGAAAAATAATAAAAATAGTAATATAATATCATCTTGGTTAATAAAAAAGGGTTGGTCTTTATACAATCACCAAAAAGAAATATTAAAAAATGTTAGCATTGAAGATAACATTTTATTAACTTCACCGACAGGCACAGGAAAGACTCTTTCAGGATTTCTACCATCACTTCTTGATCTTTCGCAGTTAAAGAAATCAAATAAAATTCTTCACACATTATATATTTCTCCACTAAAATCTCTAACTTATGATATAGAAAGAAATATTATTGAAACACTCAATGAAATTGATATTAATATCAGAATTGATACCAGAACTGGTGATACCAGCCATTTAAGAAAAAAAAATCAATTATTAAATCCACCTAATATTTTAATGACAACAATTGAATCATTTGCAATCTTGATGTCAGAAAAGAGTTCATATGAATTTTTTAAAAATATTAAATTTGTAATTATTGATGAAATACATACTTTTTTAAACAAAAAAAGAGGTGAGCTTCTCTCCCTAAATTTAGCAAGACTAAATAACATATCAAAATCTCACAAAAAAATAATGTTATCTGCAACAATAAAAGACTATGAGGATGCATGTAGATACTTTTGTAATAAAAAAGCTTTTTTAATTAATGCCAAAGTAAAAAAACAAATTAGTGTCAAAATTTTAAGTGACATTCATAATATTCCTTGGACAGGTTATACACCCCAATATGCAATTAAACTTATCTATGAGAAATTAGAAGGAAATACATGTATTATCTTTGTAAATACGAGAGCTCAAGCAGAACTGTTATTCCAAAATTTATGGAAAATTAATGAAAAAAAATTAAAGATTGCACTTCATCATGGAAGTTTAGAAAAAAGAATAAGATTACAGGTTGAAAATAAAATGGCTAATGGCGAGCTTGATTGTGTTATTGCAACAAGTTCATTAGACCTTGGGATTGACTGGTCTAGTGTAAATTTAATAATACAGATTGGTGCTCCAAAAGGGGTAACAAGATTAGTTCAAAGAATTGGAAGAAGTAATCATTTTTTAGATGGTCAATCAACCGCTTATCTCGTCCCAACTAACAAATTTGAATTTTTAGAATGTACCGTTGCCATTCAGGCAATTAAAGAAAATGATTTAGAAGAAATAATTCATCGAAAAGGTTCTATTGACGTTTTAGCACAACACATAACAGGGGTGGCATGCTCTACTGAGTTTTGTTCAGACTCATTATACTCTAACATTTTAAAATCATGGCCATTCAGGAATATAAGTAAAAAAACCTTTAATGAGGTTTTAAATTTTTTATCAACAGGTGGATACTCTTTATCAAATTATGATCAGTTTAGAAAATTAGAAAAAAAATCTAATGGAAGATATGAGATTAAAAAAAAAAAATTTATAAAACAATACAAAATGAATGTAGGAACAATTGTTGAATCAGAAATGCTAGAAGTTAAATTAAATAATAAAAAACTTGGCCAAATAGAAGAGTGGTTTATTAAAAGATTAGAGAAAGGAGATACATTTTTATTTGGTGGTGAAATATTGGCGTTGGAATCTATAAAAATGAATATTGTAAAAGTTAGTAGAACAAAAGCACATAGACCAAAAATTCCAAGTTATGCTGGAGGAAAAATGCCTCTATCAACCAAATTGGCCTTTAGGGTTATCGAACTTATAAATAATAAAGACAAATGGAAAAAATTACCTAGTACGATAATCACTTGGTTAGAATCACAAAAAAATAATTCTATACTTCCACCCCAAAATGGTATGTTAATAGAATCATTCCCAAGAAATATAGGCAGTATGAATGAAGTTTATTATCTTTTTTATACTTTTGAGGGAAGTAATGTTAATCAGACTTTAGGATTTGTAATCTCTAAAAAACTTGAATTTCAGGGAATTAAGGCATTGGGTTTTGTTTGCACTGATTATGCTCTTGCTATGTGGGTCAACAAAAAAATTAAAAATGTAAATGAATTATTCGAGTTTAATAATTTTAAAAAGTACTTAATTAATTGGTTGGAAGAATCATCACTTTTTCGAAGAAATTTTAAAAAAGTATCTGTCATTTCTGGTTTACTAGATAGGGGCTTTCCAAATAAGAAAAAAAATCATTTGTCTATTAATTCTGATCTTATTTTTAAAGTTCTTAAAAAATATGAGAGAAATCACATTTTAATTCGTGCAACAGAAGAAGAATCTAAAAGAGATCTAATTGAAATTGATAGATTAGAAAAATACGTCCTAAGAATTAACAAAAATATTTTAATTAAAAATCTTAAAAAGCCCTCTCCTCTTTCAATTCCATTAATTTTACAAATAAATACTGAAGTTTTAAATAAAGACATTGTTGATGAATATTATTTAAATGAAATTGAAAAAAAGTTGCTACTTGAAGCTGGGCTTAAATGAAAAAAATTTTATTTAAAAAAAATCATTTTATTTTAATGCCATCTGGAATCCTGTACTGGCCAGATGAATTTTCACTCATTATTGCTGACTTACATTTAGAAAAATCATCATATTTTGCGAAGTATGGGAGTTTATTACCACCTTATGATAGCTTTGAAACGTTGACAAAACTCAAAGAAAATTTACTCAAATTAAAAGTGGACAAGATAATTCTTTTAGGTGATATCTTTCATGACAATGGTGCTTATGAAAGACTTGAAAGAAAATCAAAATTGATTTTAGATTTCATTACTAATAACTTTTACACTATTTTTGTTTTTGGTAATCATGATAAAAATATAAATATACCGAATACAAAAAAATATTCTTATTATAAAATTAAAGATATAATTTTTTCTCATCAACCTTCAAAATTGGGATTATATGAAATTTTTGGTCATTATCATCCAAAAGCATATTTAAAATTTAGAAATAAAAAAATTTCAAAAAACTGCTTTATTGTTACAAAAAAAAAAATATGTTTACCAGCTTTTGGAGTTTATACAGGTGGAATAGATGTACAAAATAAAGTTTTTGACGAATTTCTTGAGTCTAAAAGAGATTACTATTTGATTGATGAAAAAAATATATTTAAATTTGGCTCTAATCAACTACAATCGAAATTCTAATGAAAATTATTAGCTTAATTCCCAGTGCTACAGAGATTGTTTGTTCATTAGGACTCTTTGATAAACTCATTGGTGTTTCACATGAATGTGATAATCCAAAACATGTATTAAATCTTCCAAGATTAACAAAAAGTAATATTAAATTAAATCAATCATCATTGGATATTAATACTGAAATAAAAAAAATTCTTAGCTTAGGTTTGTCAGTTTATGAGGTAGATACAGATTTACTAAAAAATTTAAATCCAGATATTATTATCACACAATCACAATGCTCTGTTTGTGCAATTTCATTATCTCAAATAGAAATATGCCTAGAAAGTTGGTTAGGACGAAAACCTCTGTTAATAGATCTTCAACCAAAAAAATTAAATGATATTTTGAATGATATTAAACAAATAGGTATTAATTGTGGTGCTCTTGAAAAAGCTAAATCAATAATAAATACTTATAATAGTCACGTAAAAGAAGTAAAAAAAAAACTTAAAAATACCATAAGAAAAAACGTTTTATGTGTAGAATGGTTAGATCCAATCATGATTGCTGGAAATTGGGTACCTGAATTAGTTAAACTGGCAAAAGGGAAAAGTGTTTTTGCTAATTCAGGTGAACATTCTAAATTTATAAAAATTGAAGAAATCAAATTTTCAGAATTTGAAAAAGTAATATATATGCCTTGTGGATATGATATTTTAAAGTCTAAAAATGAACTTTTATCTCATAATTTTTTAGATAAAAAATTATCGTCAAAAGAAAATTATATTGTTGATGGTAATAAGTACTTTAATAGACCTGGTCCAAGTCTTACAGAAAATATAAATATTCTTTGTGAAATTTTACATCCGAATTTATTTAAACCTAACCCAAGTTCAAAAAGATGGATTAAAATTTAATTCTTTAAATCTAAATTTGCTTAAGAAAAATTAGTTGATATTAAGAAACTTAAAATTATTTAATCTAAAAAATTCTGTGTCCACGGATAAATTGTCAATATCAAAGGCATAATTTTTATTAAACCATTTTTGAATATCTTTTTTAATAGAGACGTCATAGTCAAATTTAAGACAATGCGTTCTACTTTCCTTGTATTTTATTACCCTTCCGTCTTTTACAATATTTTCTCCATCTTTAAATACAAATTTGGCTGAAGAAAACATTTTATCTATAGGTAAATTACTATCATAAACAGTTATATCAGCTTTAGAACCAGCCTTTAAACTACCATACCCTTTTAACCCTAGTAATTTAGCTGGTGCAGATCTTGTCATTATGGCTATCTCATATAAATTGTATGTTCTTTTAATTTGTTTAAGAAATGAAAAATCCAAAGCAAGTTTATTAATTTTAGTGAGTTCTTCCATTCTATAATTGTAATCCATTAATAACCTAAATAATTTTGGGTAAGAAGTGAATGGAGCACCGTTAGGGTGATCAGTTGTTAAATATACTCTCCAAGGATCATCAATTAATAAAAACAATTCAAGTCCGATAATCCATTGAAGAGAGTTAACAAAATTTTTCATTTTGTATTCATAAGGTACTATTCCACCACCGCCATCTTCTGCCTCAGAAATAATGTATTTTTTTGGAAATGCATGTTTTCTTGCCTCAAATTGTCTAAGAATATCTGATGAAATTGTTACAGTTGGTTTAAACATTACTTGGCCAACATCAACTGTAATATTTTTGTTTTTATTTATTGATTCTGTTAATTTTACTGCACCTGAAGAAAAACCTTTTTTACCCTCATCATCATAACCATAAAATTGGACATGAGCTAGATGCATTTTTCTCCCCTCAGAAGCATCTATAGTGTCTAAAGCAGTCTTTACATTTCCAGGTAATCCTAAATTATTACAATGTACATGTAGTGGATGGGGTATTTTTAATTGTTCATTTGCTTTACTAATTGTATTAAGTATTTTTCTTGATGTAACGCCATAACTTGGGACTGTATCATCTAAACTAAATTCTCTAGAACCTCTTTTAAAAGACTCACTTCCGCCTGCATTAATAACTTTAATACCAAGGCATTTACTGTTAATAAGTGTCCAAGCTATATAATTATTAATATAATCTTGGTCCTTTTTTTTATTTAAACAATCAAGCAAGAATGTATCGTTACCCATTACAGCTAATCCAGCCTTATCGATAAGAGGTATGTTTTCTAATTCAAGATGAACAGAAAAAGAATTAATTGGAAGGACGGCAGGTTCAACAACAGTTGTAAAACCCATTTCAGCATATCTGTACCCAGTACCATTAGTTGACCATCTTGTTCCTTTTCCAGGCAAATGATCCCTATTATTTAATTGACTTTCAGTAAATTTTTTATGAACTTCAGGCATCAGTACTCTTGCATTATTTACATTACCTCCAGCAATGTGAGAATGAATATCTACACCTCCAGCCATTACAATCATATTCTTTAGATCATATGTGGTATTATATTTTTCTTTTTCTTTTTTGGTTGGGTTTACAATTCGATCACCATTAATGTAAATATTTTTTATTTCTCCATTTATTTTTTGTGATGGATCATATATCTTGCCATTTATTAATTTGAACTTCATTTCAAGTACGATTTAGGTTAATTTTTGATATTAATTTATAACAAAAATTAAGATGATGAAATTAATTTTAAGAATTTTAACATATTGAATTTGAAAAAAACTTTATTTTTATTTTTTAATTACAATCTAAATAATATATTATTACAAAAAGGAATTACGAATGGATGCCAGTGTCCCAAAAAAATCTTCAGTAAAAAAACCTGATGTCACCTTAGAAGAAGCTATGAAGGCTGTAGAAACGCTCATAAAATGGGCTGGTGATGATCCTCAAAGAGAGGGATTAATTGATACTCCAAAAAGGGTCGTAAAAGCCTATTCGGAATTTTTTTCTGGTTACAAAGAAGACCCAAGAGAAATTCTTTCAAAAACATTTGATGATGTTCAAGGATATAATGACTTTGTCTTACTTAAAGATATTGATTTAAATTCTCACTGTGAACACCACATGGTTCCAATAATTGGTAAGGTCCATATTGCCTATTTGCCAAATAAAAATGTTGTTGGTATATCAAAAATAGCTAGAGTTGTTGATATTTTTGCCAAAAGACTCCAAACTCAAGAAACTATGACTAAACAGATTGCTGACAGCATACAAAAATATTTAAAACCAAAAGGAGTTGCTGTATATATTGAGGCATTTCACCAATGCATGACAACAAGAGGTGTTAATAAACCTAATGTATCAACAACAACTTGTACTTTAACTGGAAGTTTTAAGAAAAAGGAATTAGAAGAAAAATTCTATTTACTCATAAAAAAATGACCTTGAATTTTGGAAAAAGAAAAAATGTCCATGAAATTGAGGAAGGTAAAACTCTTCAACCAAAATTTGATGAAAAAGGTCTTATCCCAGTAATTACTACTGAGGATTCTTCAGGACTTGTCTTAATGCACGGTTATATGAATAAAGAAGCCCTCTCTCTTTCTATTGAAACTGGACTAGCTCACTATTGGTCCAGAAGTAGGAATCTAATTTGGAAAAAGGGGGAATCTAGCGGACTTTATCAAAAAATTGTTGAAATGAAAATTGATGATGACCAAGACTGTTTGTGGATATCAGTTGATGTTTCAGGAAATGGTGCCAGCTGTCATGTCGGGTATAAGTCTTGTTTTTATAGGAAAATAATCTTTCAAAAAGAAGAGCCTGTTATAAATCTTGAGTTCATAGAAAAAGAAAAAACATTCGATCCAGATGTTGTTTACCCAAACTCTCCAAACCCAACTAAAATTTAATATTTGTAATTTCATTTAATATTTGAGATTGACCTAAATCTAAAAAGGAGGTTTAATTAAATTAATTTTTAATATCTATTGGAGGAAAATAAATGGATGCAACTATATTAAATTACAACGTGAGTGACGGGGTTAGTAACTTTTTGTCTAAAAATAAACAACTCTATATTGATGGTAAATGGGTTGATTCAAAATCAGGAAAAACGTTTGAAGTTGAAGATCCCGCAACTGGAAAACAAATTGCTACTTGCGCAGCAGGAGATAGCACTGACATTGATTTAGCAGTAAAAGCAGCAAGAAAAGCATTTGATGCAGGCAAATGGACTTCTATTCCAACCAACGAAAGAGGAAAGATTATTTGGAAGATTGGAGATCTTATTGATAAACATACAGAAGAGCTTGCACAACTAGAGTCCCTAGATAATGGAAAGCCGGTTACAATTGCCGGAGCTGCTGATGTGCCTCTTTCTTCAGACATTATGAGATACATGGCTGGTTGGGCAACAAAAATTGAAGGAGAAACTATACCTATTTCTGTTCCTTATACTCCTGGAGCACAATATCACTCATATACATTGAGAGAGCCTGTGGGTGTTGTAGGTCAGATTATTCCATGGAATTTTCCATTATTAATGATGGCCTGGAAACTAGCCCCAGCACTTGCTGCTGGTTGTACAATTGTACTAAAACCTGCAGAGCAAACACCTCTATCAGCATTGAGATTAACTGAAATAATAAATGATTCTGGTTTGCTTCCAGAAGGTGTTTTGAATGTTGTTACAGGCTTAGGTGAAGCAGCTGGAGCTCCTTTAGCAGCCCATCCTGGTGTTGATAAAGTAGCATTCACTGGTTCTACTGAAGTTGGTAAGTTAATTACACAAGCCTCTGCAGGAAATTTAAAAAAAGTTTCTTTAGAGTTAGGAGGCAAGTCTCCGACAATAATTTTCCCTGATGCTGATGTAGACGCAGCAATTGCTGGAGCTGCTAGCGCAATATTTTTTAATCACGGGCAATGTTGTTGTGCTGGTTCAAGGCTTTTCGCACATGAGAAAATATTTGAAAAGGTAACTGAGGGTATTTCGAAAATTGCAGAAGGTATTAAAGTGGGGCCAGGTATGGATACATCTACTGAAATGGGTCCTCTTGTTTCAGACGAACAATACCAGAAAGTTTCAGGTTATATTGAATCTGGGAAACAAGAAGGTGGAGAAATTGTAGCCGGCGGTAAATATGACAATGCATCCGGAGGTCATTTTGTCCATCCAACAGTATTTTCAAAAACAAATGCTGATATGACTTTAGTAAAGGAAGAAATTTTTGGTCCTGTTGTTTGTGCGCAACCATTTTCTGATGAAAATTTAGAAAAAATAGCATTGGAAGCTAATAATACTAACTTTGGATTAGCTGCAAGTATATGGACTAAGAATATTAGTGTAGCCCATAAATTGGCAGCAAAGATTAGATCCGGAACTGTATGGATTAATTGCCATAATATTTTTGATGCTTCTTTACCATTTGGAGGATACAAAGAATCTGGTTGGGGCCGTGAGATGGGTCATGAAGTACTTAAAAATTATACAGAATTAAAAGCAATTACTGTAAATTTATAATTTAATAAAGCCAATGTTAATTTTTTAGCATTGGCTTTTCTAAAATAAAATGAGTGAAACAGATTCACAGAATAACTTTAGTAAGCTTGTAAAGTACCAGAATCTGATAAGCGTAACATTTAGTACTTTGGTATTATTATTGTATTTTTCGTTTATAATAATTGTTGGTTTTAAGCCTGAACTATTTTCACCAATGGTATTTAATGAAACCATACCAATAGGTATAGTATTCGGAATATCTATAATTATTTTTTCAATTTTTTTAACTATACTATATGTGATTATCTCTAATTTTTTTTTAGATAGTCTCAGAAAAAAACTTAAACAGTGAATTTATTTCTTTCTTTTACTTCACTTTTATTAGTTCCATTTGATATTTATGCACTTAGTGATAACAAAACAACTAATAATTATGCAATCCTTACTTTTTTACTTTTTGTTATTTCTACGCTTATAATTACTTATTTTGCTTCTAAAAAAACAAAAAATAAAGATAGTTTTTATGCAGCTGGGGGAAAAATTACTGGTTTACAAAATGGTCTCGCTATAGCAGGTGATTATATGTCTGCTGCATCCTTCCTTGGAATTTCTGGTCTTGTATTTTTTTCAGGCTTTGACGGTTTGATATATTCAATAGGTTTTTTAGTTGGTTGGCCAATAATATTATTTTTGTTAGCAGAAAAATTGAAAAATTTAGGGAAATATACTTTTGCGGATGCAACATCAATAAGATTAGATCAATTTTACATAAGAATATTATCCTCGGTAGGAACCCTTCTTACTATTTTACTTTATTTGATTGCACAAATGGTTGGTGCTGGTGGCCTAATCCAAACGCTTTTTGGATTATCATATGAATCTGCAGTAATTATTATTGGATCACTAATGATAATATATGTCAGTTTTGGAGGAATGATTGCAACTACCTGGGTCCAAGTTATAAAAGCTATACTTCTTCTATTTGGCGCTTCAATCTTAGCTTTAATGGTGCTAAAAGTTAATGATTATAGTATCAGTAAATTATTTAATGAAGCTACATCAATTCACAGGAAAGGTCAGGATATTCTATTCCCTGGACAATTAATTGATGAACCTTTATCAGCAATATCTCTAGGTATGGCCCTGATTTTTGGAACAGCAGGTCTACCGCATATTTTAATGAGATTTTTTACAGTTCCTGATGCAAGAAGTGCAAAAATCTCTGCTGCATACGCAACAGGTTTTATAGGTTATTTTTATATATTAACTTTTATAATAGGTTTTGGTGCTATAGTTCTATTAACTAATAATTCTGATTATATTAATACCGACGGTAATTTAATTGGATCAAACAATATGGCTGCAATACATCTTTCACATGCAGTTGGAGGTGATATTTTTTTAGGCTTTATTTCCGCTGTTGCGTTTGCGACTATACTAGCAGTTGTTTCTGGACTGACTTTAGCGGGAGCATCCGCTATAGGACACGACTTATACGCCTATGTAATTTGTAAAGGTAAAACAAGTGAAAAAAAAGAAATATTTATTTCTAAAATATCTACAATTATTTTAGGAATTATTGCTATTTTTCTGGGTATTATATTTGAAGGACAAAATGTTGCTTTCATGGTTGGAATGGCTTTTGCTATTGCAGCAAGTGCAAATTTTCCAATTTTATTTTTATCTCTTTATTGGAAAAACCTAACCTCAAAGGGTGCTTTTTACGGAGGATTTATTGGATTATTAACAGCAGCAATCTTAGTTATTCTTGGACCAATTGTCTGGGTTGATATTTTAGGAAATGCAAATCCTATTTTTCCTTACAAGTATCCAGCACTATTTTCAATAACTGCAGCTTTTATTTCGATTTTTTTATTTTCAAAAATTGATAAAGAAAGTCTTTCTAATAAACACAAGAAACTATTTGAAAAACAATTTTATAAATCTTATACAAACATAGAAAAATGATTTTTAATAATATTAATAAGCCTGAACCTCACGAAATAAAATTTTGGTTAAAAGAATTAAATTTTTCTATTAACGATGCTTCAAATGCATTAGGAATTAGCAAAAGACAAATTGCAAGATTATTATCCGGTGCTACCTCAGCAAAAAGAGTTCATGCTCTAGCTATGCAAATGCTTTGGCTCATAAATGAAAACGAAAAGGATCTCTCAAAAAACGTAGTCCATAATAAGAATACAAAGTCAATTAATATACCAATTAAATAAAATTTTAAAAAATAATTAAATATATTTAATTAATTATATTAATTAACAAAATGTCTGTTCAAAAATAAAGTCTTTGTTTTATTTATTGGATAGGTAAGTAAGTCTCTTCATTTCATGTCTTGATTTTTTTACCACATCAAGTATAAGTCCTGAAAAAAAACTTAAAAAAGCTATTACCATATTTATCCCAGAAAGTACTGCAGTTGGTAATCTGTCAACTAAACCGGTATTTAAAAATTCAAATACAACTGGCAAACCTATGAAAAGAGATGAGAATAGAAAAAATAAACTAAGTAGGGAAAAAAATAAAAATGGCTTCTCGTCTTTTATAAGAATAAGTATTAGGTTTAATATTTTAAATCCATCTCCAAAGGTTTTAAGTTTACTCTCTGATCCTGATGGTCTTGCAAAATATAAACACTCTACCTCGACTACATCTAATCTTTGCTCTAGCGCATGTATGGTTAATTCTGTTTCTATTTCAAAACCAATAGAATTACATGGGAAAGATTTTACAAATTGTCTAGAAAATATTCTAAATCCTGAAAAAAGGTCGTCTATCTGATTTCCAAAAGTATATTTTACTAAGTTTGTAAATATTCTATTTCCTGTTTTATGCCCAAATCTGTAAGCACTGGTATCATTTGAAACCCTTTTTGCTACAACCATATCGAGGCTATCTCTCTGTAGAAGATCAATCATTTCATTTATATTTTCAACATCATAGGTATCGTCACCATCAATCATGATATAAATGTCCGCAGAAATCTCTGAGAACATTTTTCTAACAACATTTCCTTTACCCTTTTTTGTTACATTGAATACGATTGCACCAGCTTTTTTTGCTAAATGTTTTGAGTCATCAGTAGAATCATTATCAAATAAAAATACATCTGCTTGGTGAACTTTTGCCTTAATCTTTTTAATGACATTCGATATTGTTTTCTCTTCATTAAGGCATGGAATTAGAACAGCAATATTTTTTTTTGCAACCATTTCTAGTTTTTAATAAAGAATATGTTACCTAGCTTTTTATCAAATGAATCAAATTTATAACCATCAATATTAAAATCCTTTAAGTCATTTATATTGTTAATCTTATTTTTTATAATAAAGTTTGCCATCTGCCCTCTACTTTTCTTGGATATTATACCGATGTTTTTAAGTTTCCCTTCCCTTTTTTGATAAAATATAGGCGTGATTATTTCACCATCAATTCTTTCTCTATCTACACATTTGAAATACTCAACAGAAGCTAAATTAAAAAGAATTTCATATTCATTATCTATCATTTCACTATTTATTTGTTTTGTGATTATATCAGACCAAAATTCATACAAACTAGTACCAATAAAATTACTTGTTGGTGATCCCATTTCTAACCTGTATGGCTGAATATTATCTAATGGTTTAATTAATCCGTACAAACCTGAAATTATTCTTAGTCTTTTTTGACTATAAAAAATTTCTTCTTTAGAAAAGCTTTTTGCATTTAATCCTTTGAAAGTATCTCCGTTAAAAACAAGTATGGCATTATTATTATCTTTAGAAGATATCGTGAAACTTTTATATCTATCATAGTTTAAATTTGATAAATTATCACTCAACTTCATCATTTTTTTAATCTGAGTTTTAGTTAACTCTCTGAGTTTGTTTATTAAATAGTTGGTTTCTTTACTGAAATAAGGACTACTAGGCTCAAACAAATTCGTTGTTTGGTCAAATTTCATATTTTTTGCTGGCGAAAGTAAAATCATGTAAGAAATATAATGTATCTTTTCACAAAAAAAAACAAAAAATTATCTTATAACATTCCAGCTTCCATTTTCTGATCTACATGCTGTATCAAAGTACTTTTTAGGATTTTTTTTTACAACATAAATATGCTCAATTAATCTACATTCTGGAACCTGAAAATAATTTTTAACGATTATAACTCCTTCATTACCTGATTTACTATTATTCCAGTATCCCGAACTTCCGATCTTATTAAGATTAAGTGTATTTATTAATTCTTTTTCATAATAATAATAGTCATTTTGCTCAAGAAATTCTCCTAAATAACTACCCATAAGATATCCAATACTCGACCCAGCAATAGTTGTAAATATATCAGCATCACTCCATTGATAAGCTAGATATCCAGTTGCTGAAGATAGAGTAAGTTGGGTTAGATTTTTTTTTGAAGTAAAATTATTTTGGGCACAACTACATATAAAAATTAAACTAAAAAAAATTAATATGATTTTACTTCTCATCGAATAATCTCCTAATTAATAAGTCTCTGTTTTCTTTTTTTATGATATAATCATTAAA
>CACBWF010000019.1 GCA_902542925.1 uncultured Alphaproteobacteria bacterium | reverse complement strand
CATACCAAAAATTTAAAAAAAAATAATTTTGTTTCTCTATTGATATATGAAGAACAAAAATTCAGAGAATTTTTTCCGAAATTTGATAATCCATTACCTAATATCCCAAATCATAATTATGAAGATCCTATGTCGAGGCCAAGATTAAGTATTATTGGAAAATTAGAAAAATATAATAGTGCAATTGCAAAAAAAAGGTTCTTATCAAGACACCCAGTATCAAATTTATATGCAAATTTCTCAGATATGAACTTATACAAACTGCAAATAATAAATGCGCATTTGACTGCTGGTTTTGCAAAAGTTAAATGGTTTGATAGAGAAGATTTAATTTGTGATAATGTCTTTGAAGAGAATGAAGAAGAATTTGAGGTTATTAGCCATATGAATCAGGACCACCAAGAAAGTATTGATTTATATATGAAAGTTTTTTTCAAGAAGGAAAAAGGTTGGAAAATAATTGGCATTGATTCTGAAGGTTTTGATCTAAGATCTGGGGAAAATGTATTGAGATACTATTTTGGAAAACCAATTAAGAAAACAAAAGAATTAAGAGGAATATTTGTTCGACTTCACAAAAAAGCAATAACAGTTTAATATTTAATGTGCTTGAGACCAATCTACACCAGTACCTATATCAGCTATTAAAGGAACAGAAAAACTTAAAGTTGGGGAAAAGGCATTTTCCATAATCTTAGCTATTTTTTTTGGTACTTCATCTAACTCTGCCTCTGGAATCTCAAATATGAGTTCATCATGTACTTGAATTAACATTTTCGTATCTAAGTTATTTTCGTAAATAAATGTATCAATTTTATTCATTGCTTTTTTTATCATATCAGCAGCTCCACCTTGAATAGGAGCGTTGATTGCAGATCTCTCAGCAAAATTTTTTCTTATTCCTGATTTTTCGTTAATAAATGGTATGTAAATTCTTCTTCCAAACAAAGTTTGGACAAAACCATTTTCTCTACAAAATTTGACAGTATTTTGCATATAATTTTTAATTCCTGGATATTGTTGAAAATATTTTTCAATATATAGTTTTGCTTCAGAGTTTGAAATTTCCAGTTGATTTGCTAAGCCAAAGGCAGAAATACCATATATAATACCAAAATTTATGGTTTTTGCCTTTCTTCTTAATTCTTCAGTTACTTCTTTTTGAGTAACTTGAAAAACATCTTGTGCTGTAATTGAGTGAATATCTATCCCAGAATTAAAACCCCTCTTCAAAACATCAATATTTGCAACGTGTGCTAGAATTCTTAGCTCAATTTGTGAATAGTCGATTGAAACAATCTTTTTATTTTTCTCACATATGAAAGCTTTTCTTATTTGCTTGCCTTCATTTGTTTTAATAGGAATGTTTTGTAAATTAGGATCATTGGAGGATAATCTTCCAGTAAGTGTACTTGCCATTCCAAAAGAAGTATGTACTTTATTTGAATTAGGGTTCTTTCTTAGTATAAGTCCGTCACAATAAGTGGTTATAAGTTTCTTGATCTGCCGCCAATTTAGTAAATGTTCAGCAATTGATATTTTTTCGTGTTTCATTTTTTCTAATACATTTACGTCTGTCTGATAATTACCACTTTTCCCCTTTTTACCGAATGGTAACCTCATTTTTTCAAATAATATTTCTCCAAGTTGCTTTGGTGAACCAATATTAAACTCTACCTTTGCAATATTAAAAATCTCTTTTTCAAGTAAATTTAATTTTTTTTGGAAATCCTGAGATAATTTTTCTAAAAATTCAAAATTGACTTTTATACCATGAATCTCCATTTTTTTTATAACCTGAACTAAGGGTTTTTCTAAATAAAAATAAAAGGAAAATAACTTTTCTTTTATAAGCTCCTTTCTAAAAATTTCCCAGAGTCTGTATGCTATGTCTGCATCTTCAGCAGCATAATGCATAGCATCATCAATATTCACCATTTCAAATGTCTTTTTTTCTTTACCTTTACCAACAACATCCTCAAATTTTATAGTTGAGTAAGAAAGGTATATTTTTGCTAATTCGTCTAAACCGTGTTTGTGTTTCCCGGCATTTAAAACATACGACATCAACATTGTATCATCAATATTATTTACTTTAATACCTAGTCTGTCTAGGACAATGAGATCATATTTAATATTTTGCCCAATTTTAAGAACAGAATTATCTTCTAACATTGGTTTAATCAATTTTATAAATGATTTCTCCTCAATTTGTGTAAAATTTTCTTCACAATTTACATGATGTATTGGAATGTAACATGCCACACCTGCATTTATAGACATGGAAAAACCAACCATCTTTGCATTTGTCGGAGAAAGACTATCTGTTTCACAGTCTATTGCAACCATTCCATTCTTATAAATTTTTTGAATCCATAATTTAAGATTTTCTTCATTATTAATTAACATGTAATTTTTGGTATTTATTTTTGTCTTTAAATTTTCAGAACTATTTGTTTCAATTTTCAGTTTTGTATTAGATTCTGTTTTGGGTTCAGTCTGTAATTTTTTTGATCCATATTTTTCTAAAATTTGGCTCTTTATTCTTTTAAATTCCATTTCGTCAAGAAAGTTAACGATCTTATTTACATCAATTGGAACAAACGATAAATCTTCAATAGGAATTGGTAGCTCTAAGTCACTTTTTAATGTTACAAGTTTTTTTGATACAATTGCTTTTTCTTTATTGTTTTCAATTGTCTCTCTTCTTTTTATTTGTTTAATATTTTTCGTATTATTTAATAAGTTTTCTACGTTTCCATATTCATTAATTAATGTAGCTGCTGTTTTGACTCCGATTCCTGGAACACCAGGAACATTATCTGACGAATCTCCCGCAAGGGCTTGTACATCAATAACCTTTTCAGGGAAAACACCAAATTTTTTGAAAACTTCCTCTCTATCAATTTCTTTATTTTTTAATGGATCCAACATTGTTATATTTTTTTTTAAAAGTTGCATTAAGTCCTTATCTGAAGAAATTACTGTGACTCTTGTACCAAGCTTCTCAGCACACTCTGCATATGACGCAATCAAATCGTCTGCTTCGTATCCGACGGATTCAATAGATTTTAGATTAAAAATTTCAGGTACTCTTTTTATAATATCAAATTGTGGTATCAGATCATCTGGTGGATCTGATCTATTTGCTTTATACTCTGGATAAATCTCATTTCGAAAAGTTTTTCTTGCTGCATCAAATACAACCGCAACCGAGACATTACCACCTTTTTCCATTTGAATATTTTCAAGTTGTTTAAAAAGCATGTTACAGAACCCGAAGACTGCATTTACAGGTATACCTGATGAGGTAGTCATTGGTGGTAACGCATAGTATGCTCTAAATATGTATCCGGAACCATCAATTAGCACAAGTTGTTCAATCTTTTTTGTCACTCTGATTTACTATTAAGATTTAATATTGTATTTAATTATATGCTCATAATCATATGATCATAGAGATAATATATTATTTCTAAAACTTGAATTACTTTTAAAATATGTCAAAACAGAATGCGATAGAAGTCCACAACCTAACCAAGAAATATAAAGGAAAAGCAGAACCAGCTTTAGATAATATATCAATGAATATTCCTTATGGATCAATTTTTGGCTTATTGGGACCAAATGGTGCTGGTAAAAGTTCTTTTATTAATATTCTAGGAGGTTTGACACTTAAATCGGAAGGTGAAGTAAAAATATGTGGTATAGATATTGATAAAGATCCAAAATCTGCGCGAGGAGCTATTGGAGTTGTTCCACAGGAAATTAATATTGATCCTTTTTTTTCCCCAATTGAGGTTTTAGATTTTCAGGCAGGTTTATATGGGGTTACACGAAGTCAAATGAATAATCTCGAAATACTTAAAAAAGTAAACCTTGATGAAAAAGCCAATGCTTACTCAAGAAGTTTATCAGGTGGAATGAAAAGAAGACTAATGGTTGCAAAAGCAATGGTCCACAATCCCCCTGTTCTTGTGCTTGACGAACCGACGGCAGGAGTAGATGTTGAATTAAGAAAAAAACTTTGGCTATTTATTAAAACACTAAATAAAAAAGGTGTAACAATCATCCTAACAACTCACTATTTAGATGAAGCTCAGTCTTTGTGTGATTATATTGCTATAATCAACAATGGAAAGTTAATCAAATGTGAATCCAAAAATACCTTAATGAGTATGATTGATGAAAAAGAGATAAATATTAAGCTAAGTAAAAATGTAAAGATTCTTCCTAAAACAATTAAAAAATATGTAAAAGAATATTCCAATAATATGATTACGTTAAAGTATGATAGAAATAAAATTAACACTGGAAAACTAATTCAATTAATTTTAAAGAGCAAAATAAATATTGAAGAACTTTCAACAAAAGACCCAGACCTAGAAGAAATATTTTTAGAATTAATAAAAACATAAAATTATGTTTTTATTTTTGATTTTATTTTCGTTGATTAGTTGTAAATCTATGGAATATCTAAATATAAATGAACATTCACCAGAAATTAAAAATAATTTTTTTATTTCATCAGATGGTTATTCTCATTCATTAAAAACTTGGGTTTCAGAAGAAAAGTCAAACTATGTAATAATTGCTATACATGGATATTCGGATTATTCAAATGCCTTTGATATTCCTTCAGAACATTTTAATAAATTCAATATTGATATGTACTCTTTTGATTTAAGAGGCTTTGGTTCTAATATTGATAATGGAACATGGGTAGACCCTCAGCTACACGAAAAAGATATTATTGAATTTATAGATATAATTATTAACAAGAATATGGGGAAAAAAATTTTTTTACTCGGTGAAAGTATGGGGGGGATATTAGTAATAAACTCAATCATTGATAAGAAAAAACTAGATATAGAAGGAGTAATTCTTGTCGCGCCAGCAATTTGGAATTTTTCTGAAAAAAATTTTTTTAAAAGCACTTTTTTAAGTGTTGCTTCTTTTCTTTTACCAAATCTCACAGTTGAAGGTAGCACTCTTGTAAAAATCAAGCCTAGTGACAACCTCGAAATGTTAAGAGAATTTTCTAGGGATCCTAAAGTTGTTCATAAAAAATCATTAAAAAGTTTAAATGGAATAAAAAAATTGATGGATAGCTCATACAAAAACTTTGTCTCCTATTTAAATTTACCAACTTTTAAAACGTTGCTAATTGTTCCTTTAAATGATCAGATAATACCTAGGAAACCTCTAATTGAAATAATTGATAAGACGTCATTTAAAGAACAATATTCTTCTGACCAATTGAAAATTGCTGCCTTCGAGGGATATTATCATATGATATTGAGAGATATTGACGGAACAAGAGTAACAAATGAAATTAAAGACTGGATTATTCAACCTAACTCTTTAAATTTTAAAGTCTCTTCAGCAAACTCATTAGAAAAAATTATGTCTAAACCCTTTTATCATGAACTTGATTAGTAAATTAAAAATTGATTTAATATCTAAATTATGTTTATAAAAATTTTTTTAATTTTTTTTTTTTCGTTATTCTCAGAATGTCTTTCTGATCAAATAATAAAAGATGCTGCTGGAGATTTTTATTTGCTCAAAAATGATGGTAGTTACAAGAAATTACCCCCTCCTAAACCTGGCCACACATATAAAATCATAAAAAAAAATAAAGATAATCCAGCCATTCCCAAAAAATCAATATTTTCTAGAGTGAAAAAAAAAGGTAGGAAAAAAACAAACACCAGAATTGGAGGTTTTTAACTCACTACATGTTATACAAAAAAATTTAAATTAAAAAACTATGTCAAATAAAATAGTATTTACGAAAACTGAACTTAATAAATTTCTTTTGTTGGGAGATACAGGAGAGTATTTAATTGATAAAATAAATCCTTGCATCAGAGCGATAAAACGAAAAGAAATTTTATCTATATTTTGCACTCTGAGAATAAAAAAAAATACTACGTCTGTTAAACTTGGAGAATTTCCTAAAAATAATCTTGAAGAAATATATAGTAAATTTAAAGTTGCAAAGAATATATCTTCTAATGGAAACAACCCTAATATCGTACTTTCATCTATAATTAAAAAAACTGATCCTTTTCATAATAATCCATTAAATAATCTAGATTTTGAAAAACTATTAGAGATTTTTTTTCAAAACAAACAAAAACTTAGTGAAAAGTATAAAATTGATTTTTTAAATTGCTTAAAAACGAACTTAAAAAAAGATTTTTATAAGCCTGTAAGATTGTTTAAAAAAAAACAATATTTAAACATAATAGAAAGCTTAGATGAAAGAGGGAAGTTGGGTACAATAAGAAGTTTAATATACAAAATAAATACACTAGGATGTTTTTTTCTAGTAAACGAAAATTTAGATTGTTCTTTACAACTAAAAGAATTAATTGCTCTAACTCCAAAAATTTCAAAAAAATATATTAAAAATATAAATAAAGAAAAATCAGTATTAAAAAAAATTAAAAATGAATTAAAAAATCTAAAAAGTTCTGATCTTCAATTTATTTTACAAACAATTAATGATTTAAAAAAATGAATAAATTTGAAAGAGAAGAATTGTGGAAAAAAATTTTAGTTAAAGGCGACTCATTAAGAGGTAAATTACCTCCACATAGATCGCACACTGTTAGGAATCCATACGCGCATGTATGTTCGGAAATAAAAAAAAAATATAAAAAATCCTATAAAGATATATCGAGTAAATATTATAGAGATGTAACGGAATTTATAAAAAGAATTGATTAATATTATGGAAACTACTAATTAAAGGGAGGCAATTAAAATTTGGTAGTTTCCATAGTATTTAACTCTAATAACAGTTAAATGTTTGCAATTAATATGCCATTATTAAAACAAATTATTAGTTGCGCCCGTAGCTCAATTGGATAGAGCATTTGATTTCGGCTCAAAAGGTTAAGGGTTCGAATCCTTTCGGGCGCGCCAATTTTTTTAAATGAAAATTTATGAAAATGTTATTGAAATCAAATGATCTGATATATATTTCATGGGTGAAAAATATCTTATCAGAAAATAATATAAAGTTTTATGTCTTTGATGAACATATGTCTATGGTTGATGGAAATATTTGTGCGATCCCAATTAGATTAATTGTAGAAGACAATAAGTATAAATTTGCAAAAAAACTTATTGAAGAAAAATGACAAAAATAAAATTTGAAAAAAGTTCGTCCGAAATTTTTAATCAACCAGTTGGTTTATTCACCCTTTTTTTTACTGAACTATGGGAGAGATTCAGCTTTTATGGGATGCGTGCAATTCTGGTTTTATATTTGGTATCAGATTCGAATCTAGAAAATCCAGGTCTTGGTTGGTCAAACTCAGATGCTATCTGGCTGTACGGGTGGTATACAGCCCTTGTATATCTTGCTTGTATTCCAGGCGGTATAATTGCAGACAAATATTTAACAAATAAAAAAGCTGTTTCAGTTGGAGGAGCACTTTTGTGTTTAGGTCATTTATCACTTGCTTTAAAGACTTATTTTTTTTTTTACTTTGGACTTTCCTTAATAATTCTTGGGGTAGGTCTTCTTAAACCAAGTATCTCATCTTTGGTAGGCAGTTTGTATGAAAAGAATGATTTGAGGAGAGATCAAGGATTCACTATATTTTACATCGGTATTAATATTGGTGCTTTCTTTGCAAGTATTTTAGTAGGTTATGTAGGAGAGAATTTTGGTTGGCACTATGGATTTTCTCTTGCGGGGTTTGGGATGATAATAGGACAAATCTGTTTTTTAACCGGTCACAAGAATATAAAAGATAATATACAAAAAAATTTCAACTTAAACTTCGATATTAAATTTTCTAAAGTTGAAACTGATAGAATAAAATTAATTATCCTAGCATCATTTATTTTAATAATTTTTTGGGCCAGTTTTGAACAAGCTGGGGGTTTGCTTAATCTTTATGCTTATCAAAAGACAGATAGATTTATTCCTTATTTAAACTTTGAAGTACCTGCTAGTTGGTTCCAATCAATTAATCCATTACTTATAATAATACTCGGTTTTACAATTTCTTCATTTTGGCTAAATATTCAAAAAACAAATCAATCTTTGTCAATGTTAAAAATGTCTGTTGGCGTCATAATAATGGGGTTTGGATTTTTATTCATGGCATTCGCGTCAAATGAAGCTGACATTTTCGGTAAGTCACAGATGTACTGGTTGGTGCTTGCTTATTTATTCCATACAGTTGGAGAGTTATGCGCATCTCCGGTAGCCCTATCATTTATAACTAAATTGTCACCGAGACAACTTGTAGCATCAGTTATGGGTATTTACTTTGCTGCAATTGGTATTGGAAATAAAATTGCGGGTTTAATTGGACAATATTCTGAAAAATTAGGTGAAAAGACAATTTTTATAAGTATTACTTTAGTTTGCACATTTGTTGGGGTAACAGTAATATTTTTTCAAAAAAGATTAAACAAACTTGCTCATGGTGCGGATAAATAAGTTAGATTTCTTTCCCATAAACATTATCACCAAATAATTCTATTGTGTAATCTCTAGATTCTTTTTTCAATATTGATAATGATCCGTATCCAATTTTTTTCCAATTCTCCCTAACTAATCTTTCAAAAGGAATTCCAGCAAGATAAGATATTATACAATTTATCGAACCCGCATGAGCAACAACAAAAATATCCTTATTCAATTTTGTTGTTTCATCACAAAAGGATTTTAATCTCTCGAAAAAAACTTTATTTGACTCTCCATTTGGAATTTCAAAATTAATAATATCATTTTCCCAGGATTTTATTTGTTCTTTTGGGATATCTTCAAACCTTTTCATTTCCCAATCACCAAAATAAAGTTCTTTTAGACGTGAATCAGTTGAAAAACCTCTGAATAGATTTCTTGCTAGTAAAGAGCATCTTTTTAATGGGCTAGAAAAAATTTCTATTTCGTCTTCTTTGATTTTATATTTTATGATTTTTCTTTTTATCTCAGAAAGTTCATCCAAAAAATTTTCAGAAACGTCTAAATCAGTTTGACCATAAAAAGTATTTTCTCTTACATTAAGAGAGGTATGCCTTAGTAAATATACTTTCATCAGAAAATATTAAATCCTTCAAAACATATATAATTTTTAGTTTGTAAATTCACCGATTCAACAAATGCATTACTTGGGCCCTGATTGCAAATTTTCTTTAATTCCTTAATTTTAGTCTTTTTTCCCGAGGCAAGGATTTCTACAGAACCGTCTGCAAGATTTTTTGCATAACCATTAATTTTCAATCTTTGGGCTTGAACTTTGACCCAGTACCTGAAACCTACTCCTTGAACTCTACCATTTATTTTCAATTTCACTGTTTCTTTCATTTTTTATCTAAATCCTTATATTCACCTTCAATTATATTTTCGTTTTTGGTAATATCTTGTTTACTTGATTCATTTTTAAAGTTATAACCAAAATTAATAAACTGACTCGGTAAGAACGACCATATAAATTTTCTTAATGGTTTAATAAGTACAAGGATTCCTAAAAAATCTGTAATGAAACCTGGTATAACTAATAAAATACCTGCAAACCTTTTAAAAATCCATTCAACGGGTTCAGTTGCAATAGTCTTAATATCAACTGTATACCCCTTGCTGGGAAAAATAAGCCAAAATCCCAGAATTCCTGTTATCAGTATATAAGTTAATACATTAAAAAAACCAAGAATATCTCCAAAAAGTATAAATAAAATTAACTCTAGGAATGGTAATAGTATAACAAATTTAATCATAATTATTATTCTACTTGTTTGTTGTAAATTTTACTATTATATGAAGTTGAATGGAATTTAATTTAAATATAGATCATTTAATTGCACTTGTTGAGTTTGTAATACCATTCCTATTAGGTAGCCTTCTTTTTTTCACAATTATTATTGCACCTACAATTTTTAGCACTCTTGATGCAAAAAATTCTAGAAATATTATTAGAAATATTTTTCCTAAACTTTACACATGGTCAATTATTTTTAGCTTTATAAGCTTTATTTTGGTTTTTTTGATTTTCAATATTAATTTATGGTCTATTTTTTCTTTTCTTATTTTAATTTTATATATTATTAGTAGACAAATTTTAATGCCAAAAATTAATAGCTTAAGCGATAGGAATGAACAAAAACGTTTTGCACAGTATCATTCACTTAGTGTTACTATTTTTATCATACAGGTAATTTTACTTCTAACAGTTTACGTAAATGTTTAGTTATTGTGAATTTTTCTTAATAAATCAACATTTACAAAGCTATGATTAAATGTCATTCCACTAATCAATTTAAATTCTTTATCAGGTTCTCCTAAATCAGAAACAATCAAGTTACCTTTCTTAAAATTCTCATCAGATGTATACTTTGAAGGTGTGACGATTACTTTTAAACCAGCTTCAATTGCAGAATCAACCCCTTTTGGAGCATCTTCGATGGCCAAACATGCATCTGGCGGTAGTTTCATTTTATCTAATACCCAAAAATATATTTCTGGAGATGGTTTTTTATTTGGTGTGCATTCACCATGCCCAATAACTTCAAAAACTTCTTCCGGAGCAACTTTAAGTCCTATCTTAAAAAGATTATTCAAATTTTCTTTGGTTGTTGAAGAAACTAGAGCTACCCTTATTTTGTTAATTTTTAATTCATTCAAAAGTCTTTCAATTCCAGGCCTAAAAACTGCGCCTTTTTCAAGAAGATTGTCTTTGTAAATTTGACTCTTAACTTTATGAAGAGCCTGAATGTAATCAGTAAGATTTTTGTGTTTAAGCATTTCTGGACAGGCTCTTTCTATATAATATTTTATTCGCTCCTTTCCTCCACCTATAAATGTAAGTTCTTTGTATATTGCCTCGTCCCAATACCAAGACAAACCATATTCTTTAAAAGATTCATTAAATGAAATCCTGTGTAATTCTTCACTTTCTGCAATAGTACCATCAACATCAAATAATACTGCACTAAGTAGCATCTCTAATCCTTTTTAAGATATTTGTTGTAGATAAACCTTCTAAGTAATCTATCAAAATTAGCTTGCCACCCCATTTTTTGATATCTTCCTTTCCTACAACCTTTTTTTGTAAATAATCTTTGCCTTTAAAAATTATATTAGGCTTTAATTTTTTCATCAATGCAAGTGGAGTTTTCTCATTAAAAAGAATAATCAGGTCTATAAAAGGAAAACATGCAAGAATTTTTGCCCTTTCTGATTCCTTCATAATTGGTCTTAACTTACCTTTATTTAGCTTAATTGATGTATCGGAATTAAGACCGAGAATTAAAAAATCACAATGTTTTTTTATATCTATAAAATATTTGATATGTCCAAAATGAATTAAATCAAAACACCCGTTTGTAAAACCAACAACTTTGTCTTCATTAAGATTATGAATTATTTCTTTAGCTTTACTATCTGAAACAATTTTTTTAAAAAAGTCTTCTTTAATTAATTCTGAAGAACTTACACTTGCTGTACCAAATTTACCAACAGCAATTCCCGCAGCTTTATTAGATATCAGAGCTGATTGATAAAGTGTATTCCCCGCTGATAGCCCAAGTGCAAGATACGCGACCACCGTATCTCCTGCTCCAGAAACATCATAAACTTCAACCGCCTCTGATTTAAGGTTAATTACTTCTTTATTTTTTTGGTATATCTGCATGCCTTTTGAACTGCGAGTTGTAATAATTGTATCAAATGAAAACCTCTTAGATAGTTCTTTAGATAGGAATGTGATATTTTCTATTTCATCTTTTTTCTGATTAGAAATGATTTTCGATGCATCAATTAATTCATTAAAATTTGGAGTAATTATATTTGCACCTCGATACAAAGAAAAACATTGTCTTTTTGGATCAACTATTACAATTTTGTTTCTTTTTTTTGAAAGGTTAATAATATCTTGTATTAGTTTTTCGGTTAATAAACCTTTGTCGTAGTCCGATAGAATAATAACATCAAATTTACCAACAACTTTTTTGAATATACTTAAAAGTTTATTCTCGGTTTCACTTGTTATTTTATCATTTACTTCTTCATCAACTCTTAACACTTGTTGATTATCTGATATAAATCTTTTTTTTTTTGTCGTTTTTCTATTTTTTTCAATTATTAAGTTAGATTTTAACTTTGGTATTTCTGATATTTTTTTTCTGATTATTTTACCATTTAAATCGTCACCTATTACTGACAAAATATGACACTTAGCGCCCCCACTTGATATGTTTCTTGCAACATTTCCTGCTCCACCTAAAACATAACTTTCATTCAAAGATTTGAATATTGGTATCGGAGCCTCAGGGGAGATTTTTTTTACAGCACCAAACTCATATGAATCAAGTATTATGTCACCGATACATAAAATTTTTGATTTACTAAATTGCATAATAAAAGATTATTTTTTTAACAGGTTTTTGAAATATTCTACAGTTTTTTTTAAACCTTTGTCTCTGTTGACTTTAGGCATCCAATTAATTTTTTTTTTTGCTAAATCAATGTCAGGACATCTCATCTTTGGATCATCAATTGGTAAAGGTTCATAGACAATTTCTGATTCACTCTTAGTTAATGATATAATTTCCTTTGCAAGTTTTCTTACCGGAATTTCTGTTGGATTACCTAAATTTAATGGGCCATTAAATTTTCCTTGCTCCATCATTTTGACCATACCTTCTACTAAATCATCGACATAACAAAATGACCTAGTTTGCATACCATCACCATAAACAGTTATTTTTTCATTTTTTAATGCCTGTATTATAAAATTTGAGACAACTCTTCCATCATTGATTTGCATTCTAGGTCCATAGGTATTAAAAATACGAACAACTCTGATATCAACATTGTGTTGCCTTTTATAGTCCCAGAATATTGTTTCTGCACACCTTTTTCCTTCGTCGTAACAAGCTCTTGGACCACTAATGCTTACCGCTCCTTTATAATTTTCTTTTTGCGGATGAACTTCAGGATCTCCGTATATCTCTGATGTTGAAGCTTGTAATATTCTTGCTCTTGTTCTTTTGGCCAGACCTAGCATATTTATTGCACCATGAACACATGTCTTAATTGTTTGAACAGGATCCTTTTGATAATGAATTGGGGCAGCTGGACATGCCAGATTATATATCTCGTCAACTTCTAGAAATAATGGGAATGTAATATCATGACGAATTATCTCAAAATTTGGGTTATTTACAATCTTCATTAAATTTTTTTTATTACCAGTATAAAAATTATCACAGCAAATAACGTAATGTCCGCTTTTCAATAATTTTTCGCACAAAAAAGAGCCAAGAAATCCGGCCCCACCTGTTACTAAAACTCTTTTTTGTTTCATTTTAAATCAATGTCTAGTTTTAAATTTACATTTTCTGATAAAAAAAAACTAGCTTCTGAAAACTTTGGTGGACCAAAAAAAACTTTCGCATTTTTACTAAATCCATATTTTTCTGTAGGCAGACCAAAAAATGTATCAAACTCATCATTATCATTTTTGTCATGATAGATCGCAATTGCATATTTCCCCATGTTAAGCCCCTCTATCAAAATACCTTCTTCAAGAACTTTCCTTGCCTTTTTTTTTAAACCAAGAAATTTTCCATCACTTTTAGGAAACATATCAGGATTATTATACAAAGCAACGTGAATTGATCCTAAAGGATTACCAATATTATTAACATTAAGTTTTATTTCACTACATATAATTTGATTATTGAATATAAATAAAAAAAATAAAAAAAATATTGAAAAATGCGCCATTAAAATAATACACTTACTTCAAGTTTGAATTTATTAATAATATTATGCAAATTAAAAAATTACTAACAATTTTTACTGTTTGTTTTTTCTCATCATTTATCTTTAAGAATTTAAATGGGCAAACAGAAAAATTTTTGGATGCTTTTGAAATTGTTCAAAGGTCTGAAAATGCCTACAAAATTGTAATTAAAAATAGTGACCTAGAGAATTTTAAGAGCTATTTCGAGATAGCTAAAGCTATTATTATTTTTCCTGAAATAAATGAGGGAGGTCTTTTTGTTGGAGCAAAAGGGGGTAATGGAGTACTTTTAGTAAGAAAAAATAATTCGTGGTCAGGCCCTTTTTTTTATACGATGGGAGGAGTTAGTTTTGGAATACAGTTTGGACTAAAGTCAAGTAAAGTTATTCTAACTGTCATGACTGAAAAAGGATTAAAATCAATTTTGAGAGAAAGAGTGAAATTTGGGGTGGATGTAGATGCAGCTGTTGCCAACCAAGGTGTCGGTTACTCAGCAGAAAGTACTATTAGATTGGCTGATATTTATTCATTTTCTGATAATTCCGGACTTTTTATTGGGGGTTCGTTCGAAGGGTCATATATACAACCAAGAAATGACTTGAATACAGCCTTCCACAAAAAAAGTTTTTCTACTGAGGATATTTTAAATACAAGTGTGATTCATCCTAAAGCAACCAGTCTGATAAATGTACTAAAAGAAAAAAAATAACTTGTTTAATAATACCAAAAAAACTTCAATTCTTTTTTGTGGTCACGGATCTAGAGACTTGAATTATCAAGAAGAATTTCAACATCTCGTAAATTATGTTCAAAACAAAAATAAAAACTGTGACATTTTTAAATGTTTTATTGAAATAAACAGTCCTACAATAAAAAAATTTTTCATAGAATTTAAAGAGCTTGAAACTAGAAAAATTTTTGTTTTCCCAATTCTAATTTTTCAGGGTAATCATATGGAATTAGATATAAAGAAACAAATCCCAACAAGTAAAAATATTTCTTTATGTAAAAATATTGATTTAAACAACAAAGTTCTAAAAACTTATGAAAAAAATATTAAACCTATTATTAAAAAATATAAAATTGTGCTTGTTACAGTCAGTTCTTTTAGTAACAATAAGAATGTTTTGTTTGAATTAGAAAAATATACAAAAAAACTTTCAAAAAGAATTTTTTCCTATAAATCTTATTCTTGTTTTTATGGATCTGAAATGGGTGTAATAGAAAAGTTACATAACTTAGAAGGAAAAGAAAATATATGTCTTGTAGTTAATCCAATTTTTTTATTTACAGGATTTTTATATAAATCTGTAAAGAAAAAATTTGAAAATTTAAAATTCAAAAATACGTTTTTTACTGAACCTTTAATGAAGGAGCCAGAAATATTAAATATTTTATCTCATAGAGTGACAAAAGTTATAAATTCTTTATAGCATTGACTATTGCAGTATTTCTTGAATATTCGATATAGTCATAAATTGTTTTACCAGAATGATCAGTAATAAATTTATCAAAATCAAACTTTATGATCTCTTTTACGAAGTCAGTTTGATTTTTCTCAATTGATATCATTAATGCTGTTCTTCCTAGATGATCTTGCATATTAATGTCTGCACCTTCTTTTATTAAATGCGAGACAAGATTATAACGATTTTTAATTGATGCATAAATCAGAGGTGTCATTTTATTTTTAAATGTTTTATTTATGTCGGCTTTATTTTCCACTAGCATAGTGATTAATTCTTTGTTGTTAGATCCAACTGCATAAGCAAGTGGGATCATTCCACTTGCATCACTTATATTTGGTGACATACCTTTTTCTAACATTTCAGATACTTTTTCAAGATTTCCCTTTTTCAATGCTGACCAATAGACCATCTTAGGGTAAACATCACTGTCGTCAACAGAATGAGCAATATTATTAAAAAATAAAATAATAAATGATAAGCTTATTAAAAAAAATTTCATAAGTTAAGTAAATGAATATACAAAATACCAAAAAAAAAACAATTTATCTAGTAGGTACTACAAGTTTAAACTTCAATAACCTAACAATTGAAGCAATTAAAACAATTAACAAAAGTGAATGTGTTATTTTAAGTGATAAAACTCCAAAAAAATTTCTATCACAACTCAAAAGAATCAATACTCGCTTATATTTAGTTAGACAGTTGTCAACAAATAAAAAGGAATTTATAAATTCTGCTTATAAAATTGCATTATCGTATAGAATTATTTCTATTCTTGAAATTGATGATCCAATATTTATTGGAGAAGAGATTGACAAATATAGATTTTTTGTCAAAAAAGGTTTTCAAGTAAAAATAGTTTCCGGAATTATTAATTTACTAGATTTTTTAAATTTGAAACTAGAGCCAATCACGGATAGAAAAAAAAATTCTGCAGTGAGTTTTATAGAATCGAACAAAATAATTGTTGATAACCAAATCAAGAATTTAGATCATGTCCAAAAACTCATTATAAAACTTAATCATGAGAAAGGTAATAAAGTGTTAGTAAAGATCTTAACTAATCTCAATCAATTCTCAAAATTTAATTTTGTAAATACTTTAACTTATCAAAAAATAAGTTTAAAAAAAGAAAGTGACTTATTAAATAAAACTATAGAAAAAAGGAATTTTAATTATTTAATCCTAGAAAAAATATGAAAAGATTTAAACCAAATATTAAAAGCAATATATTGATGATTTTGCTTCTTCTCGTATTAATTTTCACTTTAAATTTATTTGTTCAGAATTTTATCGTTAAACAGAATGAGCCATATTCGAAAGTTCAAATTGGAGGAAAATTTAATCTAATTGATTCAAGTAATAAAATTTTTCAAAGTAGTAAACTAGATATAAAAAAACTCATATATTTTGGTTATACATATTGCCCTGATGTCTGTCCAATAGATTTAAACAAAGTTTCAATTATTTATAAGGAAAACAAAGAATTAACAAAAAAAATACAACCTATATTTATTTCTGTTGATCCTGCTCGAGATACTCCCGATGTCATCAAAAATTATTTAGCTAACTTTGAGACTTCTATTATTGGATTGACAGGAAGTAAAGAAGATATTGACGAAGTTAAAAAAAAATTTAAAATCTACACAAATTTTGTTGAGAATGAATCAGAGGATGATTTTTATACAATTGACCATACTTCAATTTTCTACCTAGTTGATAAAAATGATTTTTATATAAGACATTTTAGCAGAAAAAACTTTATCGAGGAATTTTCTCTATATTTAAAAGAAGAAGGGTTGATTTAATTTCCTGAAATTAAATCCTCAATTATTCTCTCAAAGATTGACCCACTTTCTTTATTTGTTTTTTTATTAACATTTTTTTTATTGGTAACTGGTCTTGGGGGTAACATTAAATTAGATAACTCTTTTTTGGGAATATCTTCATGTGCTTTAAGCATAAAATCACTCCACAATCTTGCAGGAGCTGTTCCACCAGTAATTTCTTTCATAGGAGAGTCGTCATCGTTTCCAAACCATACACCCGCGACCATGTGAGAAGAAAATCCAATGAACCAAGCATCTCTTAGTGATTGACTTGTTCCTGTTTTTCCAGCAACGGATCTGTCTATTTTTGCATTCCTACCTGTACCATCTTCAACAGTTTTTTTTAACATCGATGTTATTTCTTTTGCTATATTATTTTTTAATATTTTTCCATGTCCGAAACCTTTTCTAGAGTATAGTTGATTACCGTCTACATCTTCAATATACATGATTCCATGATTCCATACCCCATTTCCTCCATTAGCAACAATATTATAAGCTCCGGTCAATTCTAATAAATTTACTTCTGATGTTCCAAGAGCAACTGATGGAGAATTAATTAAATCACTCGTTATTCCAAAAGATTTTGCTTTTTTTATAACCTTTTCTCTTCCTACACTTTCTGATATTTTGACAGCAACTGTATTAATTGACTTTGCAAAAGCATCAGATATTGAGATATCTCCTAAAAATTCTTTTTTGTAATTTTCCGGTGACCAGTCCCCTATAGAAACTTTAGAATCTCTTGTAATATCATCTGGCGAAAAACCGTTTTCTAAAGCAGCTAAATAAACAAAAAGTTTAAAAGCTGAGCCTGGTTGCCTTTGTGCTTGAGTAACCCTGTTAAATTGAGAGTCTCCATAATCTTTTCCACCAATCATTGCAAGAACACCACCAGAAAAATCTAAAACTACTATGGCTGATTGATTCGCCGACTTATACTGATCCGATATTTTTAAAAGAGACTCTTCAGCTTTTCTCTGAACTTCAATATCTAATGTAGTCCTAACAATCAAATCTTGTTCAATTTCACCCATATATGACCTCACTCTAGGTAAAACCCAATCTATGAAATATCTTGTACTCTTAGGTGAATCAAAAATTGGTTGTTTATGTTCTGAGTTTTTCTTTGTATTTTCAAGAGCTTTAATATCAATTAATTTATTCTTATACATATTTACAAGAACTTTTCTAGTTCTCTCTTCAGACAATTTTGCATTTGAGATTGGATTATATTTAGACGGAGCCTTTAATAAACTTGCAATTAATGCACTCTCATAGAGGTTTAGGTTTTCAACTTTTTTATTGAAGTATTTTTCTGCAGCTGCTTGAACTCCGTATGTTCCAGACCCGAGATAGACCCTATTTAAATAAATACTTAAAATTTGTTTTTTTGTAAACCTAAATTCCAACCAAAGACTAAGTATGGCTTCATGAATTTTTCTTGTTATTGATCTTTCTGGTGTTAAAAATAAATTTTTAGCTAATTGTTGTGTAATTGTACTACCACCCTGAACAACTCTTTTTGCTTTAATATTTGTAATTAAAGCCCTTATAATTCCCCTAAGATCAATACCGTTATGATCAAAAAATCTTTTATCCTCAGTTACTATTACAGCATTAATTAGATCGTTTGGAAGCTGTTCATACACAATTGATTGACCATAAATATCACCATATGAAGCAAGTATTCTTCCCTGCCTATCTAAAAAAGTTATACTTGGTTGCCTTGTGATTTTAATAGACTCAGTTTCTGGAAGATTTAAAAAGGCCCAAATAGCTGTAGCGCCTATAAATAAGGTTAACCAAATTGAGAAAATCAGAGTTAACCTTATTAGTGAAATAAAAAGATCTCTCTTTCTTAACATATAGTTAAATTAAATGTCTAAATTTGCAACATTCTTAGCATTGCTTTGAATAAAGTCTTTTCTTTTTTCCACATCATCACCCATTAAATCTTCAAATGCCTCACTTGCCTTTTGTGCATCAACTACTTCTACTCTTAGCAAGGATCTATAATTAGGATCTAGGGTTGTTTCCCAGAGTTGATCGGGGTTCATTTCTCCAAGACCTTTATATCTTTGAAATACTAATCCTTTTTTCCCATTTGCCATTATTTTATTTACAAGATCAAGTGGACCATGAATGAGAGTTGATTCATCGCCGATTTTAAGTTCTATTTTTTTCAAAAAGTATTCTTGCAAGAATCCGGTTTTGTTGTCTAAAGCCTTAATATTTTCATTTTCGAACATCTTGAAATCCAAAAAAACTGTTTCTTCAACATCTCTAACAACTTTACAAATACTAATGCCATCAGCGTTTGTCTGAAAATTCCAACCTTTCTCAAAATCATTTTCAAAGCTATTTAACCTACTTACCAAATAATTTAAAGATTCATTCAGTTGATCTTTTAATTTGGAAATTTTATCATTTAAAATTCCTGATATTGCAGCTTGCTCGAATACTTTTCTTTTGTCATCATTTTTATTCGATAATCTCTCAATTATATCGAATATACTTGATGATTTTTTAAAAACAGAAAGTAGCTCATCTCCAGCTATTTGATGACCTTCTTCAGTTATCAGGAGCGCATCTTTGATAACACTTTCTACAACAAAATTTTCTAATTCAATCTCATCTTTTAGGTATATTACTTGTTTACCTTTTTTTATTTTGAACAGCGGTGGTTGTGCAATATATAAATATCCGCTTTTAATTAATTCTTCCATTTCTCTGTAAAAAAAAGTAAGAAGTAAAGTTCTAATATGTGAGCCATCAACATCAGCATCGGTCATAATGACTACTTTATGATACCTTAGGTTTTCTATATTGAAATCTGTATAGTAACCTGCTCCTAAAGCTTGAATTAAAGTTGATATTTCTGCGGATCCTGCAATTTTATCTCTTCTTGATTTTTCTGTGTTTAAAATTTTACCTTTAAGTGGAAGTACTGCTTGATTTCTTCTATTTCTTGCTTGTTTTGCCGATCCTCCAGCGGAATCACCCTCTACGATGAAAAGTTCACTTTTGCTTGGATCCTTTTCTTGGCAATCCGCTAACTTACCTGGTAAAGAACCAATTTCTAAGCTAGAATTTTTTCTAGATACTTCCCTGGCTTTTCTGGCAGCTTCACGTGCAGATGCAGCTTCATAAATTTTTGTAACAACATTTTTACTATCTTTTGGATTTTCTTCAAACCACTGTGAGAGCTTTTCTAATACAATTGATTCAACAACAGGTCTGACCTCAGATGAA
>CACBWF010000018.1 GCA_902542925.1 uncultured Alphaproteobacteria bacterium | reverse complement strand
GAGCAACAATTACAAAAATCAGGTCTACACTTTCAGAATTATTATCGTCATACGGGATAGAATTGTGTAGTTTAAAAAGAAAGCAAAATGTTTTTTTTATACCTTTAATTTTTGCATGTGGTATTGCAATTCCTTCTCCGATTGCTGTTGAACCCAGTTTTTCCCGTTCGTTAATCCTTCGTAATATCAAATTAGAAGAGACTTTAACCTTTTCTGAAATTCTATCTGAAATTTCTTTGAACATTGAACTCTGGCTAGAAGCATTAGAATCTAAAAAAATTGAATCCATTTGAATTAAGTCTGTAATCTTCATATCAAATCTTCGGCTCTATCCAACTAATATTCCCGTCATTTTTTTTTGATAGAAAATTCAATTTTTTTGATTTACTATTTCTAAAAAGTATAGCATTTTGTTCGTTAAGGTTCATAATCATCAGCGCTTCACTTACTGATAGAGTTTGAATTTTGATTTTATCTTCAGCAATAATCACTGGATTGTCTATATCACCTTCATTTTTTTTTGTTATTTTCTGGATTCTTTATGAGATACTGGCTTGCAATCAAACCCTTCTTCGCATCCCTTAGTGTCTTTTTTTTTCTGTGGTCAACAATTTTTCTATGATATCTTCTTATTCTTTTTTTTATTTTCTCATTCGCCACATTGAAAGCCCCATATGCGTCGTTGCTCTCTGCACTACTTTGTACATACAAATTACTATCTATATGCAGGCTTATTTCACAGATAAAGTTAAACCTAGCTTTTGAAAAAATTATATTTGCAGATATAAACTTATCAAAATATTTCGTCAAAGCAGAAATTATATTCTCTCTGGCGTATATTGTTAGTGATTTTCCTACTTTTGTTTGTTTTCCAGAAATTGAAATATTCATTTAACTAAATCTTAAAAGAATTTCCTAGATATGTTCTGCGGACTTCTTGATTATTAACAATTTTATCTGGGTCACCCTCTAAAATTACCTTGCCGTCATAAATAATATATGCTCTATCAACAATCTCTAATGCACTTCTAACATTATGATCAGTAATTAAAATACCTATATTCCTTTTTTTTAGATTTGAAATTAATTTTTTTATTTCATCAACTGCTATAGGATCAATTCCAGCTAGTGGCTCATCTAACAAAATAAAACTTGGCTTCGAAGCTAAGCATCTTGCTATTTCAAGACGCCTTCTTTCACCTCCAGATAATGAAAGAGAGGAAGCTAATCTCAAATGTTCAATACCAAATTCACTTAATAGATTTTCAAGTTCATTGTCCATTTCAGATTTAGAATTTGTAGAAACTTGTAAAATAGATTTGATATTATCTTCTACATTTAATCCTCTAAATATTGAAGATTCTTGTGGCAAATAACCTAAACCTTTTTGAGCTCTTCGATACATAGGTAAATTAGTTATTTCTTCTTGATTTAAAACCACTTTACCTATGTCTGGTCTAATTAAACCCATTAGGATATAAAAAAAAGTTGTTTTTCCTGCTCCATTTGGGCCTAAAATAGCTACAGATTCACCTTTTTTTAATTTTAAAGAAACATCATTTAGAACTCTTTTTTTGCTGTAAAACTTAGAAATTTTTTCCGCTTGAAGTCCTTCATTTTTAAAGGCAATAAAGGGTTTACTATTAATTTTTGTTTGAATCATTTTTATCTTTAGATATAAGAGCTTTTACTTTTTTTTCTGTGTTAGACATAAGATTAGTTGGGTTTGGTAACAACTTGCTAATTCCTGTCTTTAGATTAACTTCAGCATAGTCACCTGTCAAAAAATTGTTACCTCTTTTTAATTTTACATTACCAAATAATTTACATAATTCTGTATTATTATTATAAAGGGCTTTATCACTAAATGCTATCTCATTTTCACTCTCAATTTTTACATTTTTAAACCCGATAATTTTTTTAATTTTGTAGTCTTCTTCCTTTCCTACTATTTCAAGGTACCAGGCAAGTCTGTTAGCCTTAATAGTGTATTCATTTTTTTTTTTTGCTATAGCATTTCCTGTTGCAACAGCAATATTTTCTAATCTCCAAAATTCAATCTTTTTGTCTGCGAATAATTTATTTTCTTTTGATTTAAGTTTAATATTTTCTCCATTAATAATAAAATATTCTTTCCCAAGGAAATATGACGCATTTTCCCCGCCTTCGATGAATGCATTTTTATTTTTTATTCTTACATTTCCGATTGCTTTAATTATATCAATATTTTCCTCATTTTTATCTGAATTCTTATAATAAGCCTCTAATCTGTCTGATGTAACGATTAAATCACCTTGTTTTGCAATAGCATTGCCTGAAGCAATATATTTTTTTTCATTCTTGTGCCATTCTATACCATTTTCCGCAGTAATTTCGATTGGTGACTTTTTAGAATTAGTGCTTATTTTCTGTTGAGCTGTAACCAAACTTCCAATTAAAAAAAAATTTGCACAAACCAAAATTATTATTATTAATATTCTGCTCATTTGTTTAGTATAACTAGTTTTGTTTTTCCAAGAAATCTTACCTCATTTCCGCTATCAATAATTTCAAAACCTTGTGCAGAAATATTTCCTCTTTCCCCTGAACCAGAAATTTTTTCATTACTGTAAACTTTTTCAGAATTTAAGTTGATAAAAATGGATTCTGTTTTAAAAATATATCCGTCCTGATCGTTAAGCACCACGTTATCAAAAAGATGAGCCTTTTCATTTGATTGGTCAAAAGTACCCTTTTCACTTTTTATATTAAAATAGCCACCATTTTTATTAATTAAATTACCTGACGGAAATATAAGATTATACATATTTTCAGATTTTGTTTTTTTTTGTGCGCTTGTTGCAGTAAGAGTAAAGGGTCTATTTTTATTATCTGAGCTAAAAAATTTTGCTCCACGTATAACTTGGTCATTACTTTGACTGTTATTATAAGAGAAATTTTTATTATCAGAATAAATTTCAAGATTTTGTGAATTAAATATCAGATATATCAAAATTGCTGAGATTACCCAGAATATTTTCTTTGTTAAATTGATAAATGTGGAGTAATTGTTTCTCATTTAATATTAATATTTAAGAATATCGTGCAAGTGAATAATGCCTATTGGTTTAGATTTTTTTGTTACAAAAAAACTTGTTATAGACTCTTCGTTCATATTTTTTAGTGCTTCAGAGATTAAAACTTCTTGACCTAGGGTTTTTGGTTTGATTGTCATAATATCACTTGCTCTTTGATTGAGAAGATCTGATTTCATATTTCTTCTAAGGTCACCATCAGTAATAATTCCAATTAATTTACCATTTTTTTTTGATATGATGCCAACACAGCCTAATCCTTTAGTTGTCATCTCTAAAATTGCCTCAGACATTTTTTTTTCTCCATCAATAATTGGAATTTCGTCTTCTTTTTTCATAATAGCCCCAACATTTAAAAGCATTTTACCTAATTTTCCACCTGGGTGTAGAGCTCCAAAATCTTCCTTCGTAAAATTACGTTTTTTTAGCATCGCCACAGCAAGCGCATCTCCCAACACTATTGTTACTGTAGTTGAACTTGTTGGCGCAAGCTCAAGAGGGCATGCTTCAATATTTCTAGGAATTTCTAATATGTATTTGGATTCTTTAGCCAGTGCGCTACTTAGTTCACTTGTTATACAAATGATTGGTACATTTTTCTTTTTACAATGGATAATAATATTTGATAGTTCAGGAGTTTCTCCAGAATTAGAGATCAAGATTATTGTTTCTCTCGATGAAATCATACCTAAATCTCCATGGTTTGCTTCACTAGGATGTATAAAAAAGGATGGTGTCCCTATTGAAGAAAAGGTTGAAGAAATTTTTTTTGCAACATGACCACTTTTCCCCATACCTGATACAACTACTTTTCCTTTTGTATTAAGTAAAACTTCTACAATTTTTTCAAAATCTTTATTAATATTAGATTTTAATAGCTTTAAAGCCTTAATTTCCTTGTCTATAACATCTTTTGCAATTTTTAAATTCATGAAAAATCAAATTGAATGAGAATAAATATCCTCTTTTTGCCAACCAAGAATATCAAGTTCAGTTCTTATATCTAAAAAATTAAAAATTTTTTTTGCTAGTTCTAACCTTCCTTCTCTTCTTAACATTATAATTAGTTTATTTCTGAGTTCTTGGAGGTAAAGAACATCCTTGGCTGCATATAAGATTTGATTATTAGTAAGTTCATTTGCAGCCCAGTCCGTCGATTGTTGGCTTTTGCTAATATCAATTTCTAAGAGATCCCGAACTAGATCTTTAAGGCCATGGCGGTCGGTATATGTTCTTACTAATCTTGATGAAATTTTTGTGCAAAAAATATTTTCACAACTAATTTCAAACTCTTTTTTTATAAATGCGGTATCAAATCTGGCAAAATGAAAAACTTTTTCAATTTTACTATTCGATAAAATTTTTATTAAATTTTGTGGTTTTGACGCTCTGCTGTTATCCCTCTGATCTAATTTAATAATATGACAATCTCTATTTTGGAGGCAAAGCTGTATAAGACATAATCTATCTCTTTGCAATGATAAACCAGTGGTTTCTGTATCAATGGATATTATGTCACCAGTTTCTAAATTACCCGCGAGATCATTTTGATGAAGAAAGATTTTATTATTATTATTTTTTATTGATTTCATTATTTTTCATAAATCACTATATATGATAATATTTATAATATTAACAGATTCAAAAAAATTTTCTATGCGTTTAGATATCCAGGGTAAAACTGTAGTTATTTTTGGAGGAGCAGGTTTTATTGGTAAATGTCTTGTATCCGAACTCTCAAAACACCCGTGCAAAATCTTTGTAGTTACCAGGAAACCAAATAATCATGAGGAGTTAAGAATCCTTGCTGGACTTGGTCAGATTACAATTGTTAATTTAGAAGAGTATAATGAAGATAATCTCACCGAATTATTGAGTGGTTGTGACATAGTGATTAATTTGATTGGGATTCTTGCAGAGCAAAGAGGAAGCTCTTTCAAGTACGTACATGAAATTTTACCAAACTTATTATCAAAAATTTCAAAAGATGTAAAAATCAAGAAATTTATTCATTTATCTGCACTTGGTGTCAATAAGATAAAGAACTCTAAATATGCCAAATCTAAGTTAAATGGAGAAATTTTTGTTACTAAAAATTTTCCAGATTCAATTATAATACGACCAAGTGTAGTTTTCGGAGCAGAAGATAATTTCGTCAATTTATTTAATAAGATAGCTTCTATTTCTCCTTTTCTTCCAATATTTGGTGCACCTAATTTCACAAAAAATATATTTAAATCCTTTCTTAGATCAGAGGTAAAATTTCAACCAATTTATGTTGGAGATCTTGTTAAATTTTTGATAGGTAAGATGAATTCTACATCAGACCTTTATGAATTATGTGGACCAACTATTTACACTTTTGACCAAATTATTAAATTAATTTTGGAAATAAAGAAAGTAAGGAGAATCTTAATGCCAATACCACTTCCATTAGCAAGTATACTTGGACTTATTCTTGAAAAATTACCCTATAAACTTCTGACTAGAGATCAAGTCAAATTAATGGGGTATGAGAATATATCAACAAGGGGAATAAAGAATTTAAGAAAGATTGTCAAAAATCCTAAATCAATGGAAGTAATTTTACCAACTTACATAAGATAAATTTCATTTAAGTTGTATCCAAAATATAATAAAACTAAACCAAATATTATTCTATAATAAACGAAAATACTGAATGTATTTTTTTTTACCCAAGTAAGAAGTAAATGAATAAAACAAAACGAAAATATAAAACTAAAAGAGAATAAGAGTAATGATTCTAAATTAAAAAAAAATTGAGTCTGAGTTTGGATTTGATCTTCACTAGAAAAATAAAAAATTACAGCACCGCTGATAGCTGGGATACTTAAAATATTAGAATAACTAGCAGCATCAAACCTATTAAACCCCAACATTCTAAGACCCAAAATTGTCATGCCTGACCGACTAGAACCCGGGATAATTGCAAATGCTTGGAAAAGACCTATAATGAATGCATTTTTATGATTTAGTGTACTAATCGACTTAATTGTTAGACAGTTAGTATCCACAATGTACAATAATAATCCAAAAATAATGGAAGAGAAACCTATCAGTTTAAACGAATCTAACTGAGTTTGACTCATATAATTAGCAATTATAAAACCAAAAAACATTAAAGGAATTGATGAAATTATAAGATTTCTCAATAGTTGGGCATATGAATCTAAATCTGTTCTAAAAAAGTTATTTATTGAAAAGAATAATCTAATTAATAATTGATAATTGTAAATCACAATAGCTAAAAGTGATCCAAAATGTGCAATAATATTCATTCTCCTGTATTCCATTTCACTGTATTCAATTAATTCTGCCACAAAAATGTTGTGTCCTTGAGAGCTAATAGGAAGAAATTCAGTAAAACCTTGAACAAAAGAAATAATTATGATTGGTAAAACAACCATAATGTGGTACCTCCTTATTATTAACTTTATCATATAATCAAGTAAGGAAAATATCAATATAATGAATTTACAGACTTTTGACCTTAATCTATTACTTGTTTTCAGGGCTTTGTTTGAGGAAAAAAATGTTACAAAAGCAAGTAAAAAAGTTGGGATTACCCAACCCGCTATGAGTAATGCGCTCAATCGTTTAAGGTATCTTGTTAATGATGAACTTTTTGTGAGAGGTCCTAAAGGGATGAGACCAACTGCGAGAGCAATTGAATTATCCATACCTATTCAAGAGGCTCTAAATAATATAGAAATATCTTTGTCAGCAATAAACTTTGATCCCTATACCTCAAAAAGATTATTTAGGTTATCTATCTCAGATGACATTGCACCTCTGATTATACCTAATTTAGTTGAAGAAATTAAAAAATTTTCTCCTAATTCAAAACTATGTATCAGATCTGAACAAGGGTTTGAAGCCATAAAACTTCTTGATAAAAATGAAACTGATTTTGCTTTGGGCCGATTTGAGTCAGTTCCATCAAGATTTGGTTATAAGGTACTATTTGACGAAAAATACGTTTGTATGATGAGTAAAGATCACAAACTTTTTGATGAAAAAAAGTTGTCTATGGATCAATATTTAAGCACAAAACATTTAAGAGTTGCTCCAATGGATGCGCCTATATCACCAATTGATAGGGCTTTATCGCAATTAAATTTAGAAAGAGATATCTCAGTAAGAATAGATTTGATAACTATGTCCCCATATATTCTTAAAAACTCGGATTTGGTACTAACACTTCCTTCAAAAACAGCTAAAAGACTTTCAAGAAATTATAATTTTTTTATTGCAGAGCTTCCAGTGGAATTAGAAACTAGGCAAACTAAAATAATTTGGCATAAAGAATTAACAAAACATCCCGCTTTTGATTGGATGAAAGAAAAATTAAGTATTTAGAATTATGATTTTATTTTTTGGAGGAGGTTATTGCACAGAATTCTTAGTTCCATTATTGGAAAAAAAAAAAATTATTTCTACTCATTCTAAAATTCCATATAAGGCTCAGTTTAAGGATTTCGAGTTCGTTGAGAGATATAAGCTGATTGATTTTTTAAAACAAAAAAAAAAATATTTTCCAAAAATTACTCACATATTAATATCAATACCACCAAATGATAAAGGGGATCTTGTAGTTAAAGAGATATGTGATGATAGAAAAATTCTTAAGAATATAAAATGGATTGGATATTTTTCAACTACGGGGGTATATGGTGATCACCGCGGCAGATGGGTTAAAGAAAATTCAGAGTTAAAAACAAAAAATAAAAGAAGCATGAATAGAATTAAAGCTGAAAGACAGTACTTAGACATTTTTAAGAACCACGGATTACCTTCTCATATATTTAGACTTCCGGGAATATATGGACCTAATAGATCAATTTTTGAGAGGTTACAGGATCCAAATTTTAGATATATAGACAAAAAAAATCAGTTTTTTTCTAGGATCCATGTTGAGGATATTGCAAATTTTATTTTTAAAAGTATGCTGAAACCCACTCCTGGAAATGTTTTCAATTTAACTGACAATTATCCGTGTGAATTAGAAGAAATTTTAATTTATGCTTGCAATCTTCTTAAAAAAAATATGCCAAAAAAAATTTCGCTTGATAGCAAACTTGTTTCAGAGATGACAAAAAGCTTTTATAAAGAAAATAAAAAAGTATCAAACCAAAAAATAAAAAAAGTATTAGGATCAGATTTTTTTTACCCGACTTATAAATCGGGTTTAAGAGCTATTTTTAACAAATATTACAAATATCAAAAAAATCTTTTAAAATGATATTAATAAGCCTATGAAAAAAATTATACAAATACTTCCATCATTAGATAATTCTGGTGGCGGGGTAGAAAGAGGGTCACTAGATGTAGCAAAAAAACTTGCTGAAGACGGATATGATTCATATCTAATGTCATCAGGCGGAGATATGTCAGAAAAATTTAAACACAAAGGAGTAAAAAATATTTATTTACCTCTGAAAAAAAAAAGTATTTTTTCAATATTAAAATTGAGATCCGATTTTTTGAAAATTATCTCAGAGTTAAAGCCTGATTTAGTCCATATAAGGAGTAGGTGGCCTGCAAATTGTTTTAATGGAATACTCAAGAAACTGAAAATACCAATTGTTACAACATATCACGGAACATATAGTGGTAATAAGAATTACTTCAAAAGAAACTACAATCGCGCTATGGTTGATGGAGACAAGGTTATTGCCATTTCAGATTTTATAAGTAAGGAAATAATAAAATTTTTCCCCAAAGAAAAAAAAAAAATTGTTGTGATTAATAGAGGAATAGATACTAATTATTTTGATCCACAATCTATTAATGAAACTAGAAAATTAAATGCTATAAGCAGTCTTGGAATCCACGAAAGTCCACACATAATTTTATTACCTGGTAGATTAACAAGATGGAAAGGACACCTGGTAGCTATAAAATCGGCAAAGATAATAAAAAATCTAAGACCAGATTTAAACTTTGTTTTTTTGATTGTTGGCTCCCATCAAAACAGAGAAAGTTATAAAAATATCCTTTATAAACAGGTAAAGAGAAATGGTTTAGAGAGTAATATAATATTTACTGGTTCAATGATTGACATGCCAGCAATTTATACGTTAGCAGATATTGTTTTATCGACATCAATAGAACCTGAGGCTTTTGGAAGAGTTTCATGCGAGGCATCTTCAATGACCAAACCTGTCATTGCATCAAATTTAGGTGCATCTAAAGATATTATTTTAAACAATAAAACGGGGTGGTTAGTTAATCCTAATGACGAAAAAGATTTAGCTGAGAAAATTCTAGAAGTATTAGAATTATCTCAGGAAAAAAAAGATTTGGTTGGCAGTAATGCTAGAACAAGAGTAAAACAAAATTTTAACATTAATTCCATGCTTGATAAAACACTAAACCTTTATGAAGAACTACTCCAAAAAAAATAGTGTTCTAATTATTAAATTTGGTGGATTAGGGGACTTCATTTTATCATTTGAACCGTTTTACTCAATCAGGCAACATCATAAGAATGAAAATCTTATTCTTTTAACTGAGAAGTTTTACTCTGAGATAGCTCAAAAGACCGGATGGTTTGAAAAAATAATAACAATAAACAGGTCACTATTTTATTTAAGTGATAAAAGGCAGATTAAAAAAAAAATTAATTTATCAGATATCAAAAAAGTTTATGATTTACAAACATCAAAAAGAAGTAGTAGTTATTTCAACCTATTTAATGAAAATAATATTGAGTGGTCTGGAATTGTAAAAGGATGTTCTCATTTTCATGCAAACTCTGATAGAAATAATTTACATACAGTTGACAGATTTCGTGATCAATTGAAATTTGCTAACATAAAGAAATTTTCCAAACCTGATCTTGGCTGGTTATTTGAGCCAATTGATAAAGAAATATTACCTAATAACTTCGCTTTAATGGTTCCAGGCGGTTCAGCAAAACGTAAATATAAAAGATGGTCACCAAAGATTTATATCTCTATTGCTCAGACACTGATAAAAAAAAATATTATACCTCTTCTAATAGGGTCTAATGATGAAAAAGAACTATGTAATTATATTTATCAACGTGTTCCAAAAGTACAAAATTGTTGCAATAAATTTAATATTTTTCAATTGGCATTTCTTGCACAAAATTCAAAGCTTGTAGTAGGGAATGATACTGGGCCAATGCATCTTTTTTCAAAAGTAGGTAAAAACATCTTTGTGTTATTTACGAAACACTCTAATCCAGACATTTGTGGACCTAAGGGTAAAAATGTATATATATTCAAGGAAGAAAATATTACTAAACTTTTTAAAAGCCTTGAGAGAAAAATAAATTATTGTTAGTAACATTAAAAAGTATGAAGTGAATGATGAAAACAGACGATAAAATTATAATAACTTTTCCAGACGGTAATGAAAGAAAATTTATAAAAGGTGTAACTGGTAATGAGATTGCAGAAAGTATATCAAAGTCTCTTCAGAAAAAGGCAATTGCAATAAAAGTTAATGAAAAACAGATGGATTTAAGTGATTCGATTTTTTCAAATTCCATTATTGATATAATCACTTTGGAATCTGACGAAGGAATTGAAATAATGAGACACACTATAGCTGCCCAAGTTTTAGCAAGTGCCATTAAAAATATATATCCAAGAAGTAAATTAGCAATAGGGCCAACGATTGAAAATGGATTTTATTATGATGTTTTCTTCGAAAAACCAATTTCATTTGAAAGTTTAGAGTTAATTGAAAATGAGATGAAAAGAATAGTAAAAAGAGGAAATAAAATAAATAAAACTTTTAAAAGTAAGCAAGAAGCGATTCATTTATTTCAATCTAGAAAAGAAAAATATAAAGTTGAGATAATAAATTTTTCATCACAAGAAAATGATTTTCAGATTTATGAACAAGAGGATTCAAAGTTTTTTGATTTATGCAGAGGCCCTCATTTACCTAGCCTAAAATTTGTTGGTGTTTTTAAGTTAACAAAGTTGGCTGGAGCCTATTGGAAAGGAGATTCCAAAAATGAGATGCTACAAAGGATTTATGGAACTGCCTGGAGGAATGAAAAAGAATTAAAAAATCATTTAACAATGTTGGATGAAGCAGAAAAAAGAGATCATAGGAAGATTGGAAAAAAACTAGATCTTTTTCATCTCCAAGAACAAGCAGCTGGTTCTGTTTTTTGGCATTCAAAAGGTTGGTTTATTTATAGGAAAATAATGGAATATATGAGAGCTAGATTGAGTGAAGCAAAATATGAAGAAGTAAATACACCACAATTATTAGATAGCTCGCTTTGGAAGGATTCTGGGCACTGGGAAAAGTTTAGAGAACAAATGTTTGTTTCTGAGTCCGAGGATAAAGTATTGGCAATTAAACCCATGAACTGTCCCTGCCATGTACAAATATTTCGCCAAGGGATAAAGAGCTATAAAGAGCTACCTCTTCGAATGTCAGAATTTGGGTCCTGTCATAGAAATGAACCCTCCGGTGCTTTGCATGGATTAATGAGGGTAAGAGCTTTTATTCAAGATGACGCACATATATTCTGTACTGAAGAGCAAATTGTTTCTGAAACCGAAAGCTTTTGTAAATTATTAATGGATGTATACGCAGATTTTGGATTTAATGACGTAAAAATTAAATTTTCTGATAGGCCAGAAGTAAGAGCAGGTTCAAATGATGTTTGGGATAAATCTGAGAAAGCTTTAAAAGACGCTGTTGAGGTAGCAGGATATGATTTTGAATTAAATCCCGGAGAAGGTGCATTTTATGGACCAAAACTAGAATTTATTCTTAAAGATGCTATAGGTCGCGAATGGCAATGTGGGACATTACAAGTAGATTTTGTGTTACCAGATCGCTTGGATGCTACTTATATTGGTGAAGATGGCGAAAAACATAGACCAGTTATGCTTCATAGAGCAGTTTTGGGATCATTTGAGAGATTTATTGGAATTCTTCTTGAAAATGAATACGGAAAATTACCAAATTGGTTAACTCCTACTCAAGTAGTTATAATGACTATAAATGACGATTGCCTGGATTATGCTAAGGAAATTGAAAATAAATTAAATGATATTGAAATTAGGTGTTTGTTAGATGATAGAAATGAAAAAATAAATTACAAAATAAGAGAACATAGTGCAATGAAAGTTCCTTATATTGTAGTTATTGGAAGAAAGGAAATATCATCGAATACTGTTTCAATTCGAGAACTTGGTAGTGAAAAAATTAAGGAATGCAAAACCGATGAATTTTTAAAAAATATAAAAAATTCTTGCAGAGAACCCAAAATTATGAGTAATTAGCGTATTATTATGTATTATTTAAAAGAAGAGAGGAAAATGGAAAAAAGCTTATATGATTAAATCTTCAAAAACAACTAATCGTGGTCCTGCGATTAACGAAAATATTTCATCAAATAAAGTAAGGGTGGTGTCGGAAAAAGGCGAAATGATTGGAGTTCTTAGTAGAGAAGAAGCAATCAGCAAAGCATATGATCAAGGTCTTGATTTGGTTGAAGTTTCCCCAAATGCCAATCCCCCCGTTTGTAAAATAATTGATCATGGAAAATATAGATATCAATTACAAAAAAAACAGGCAGAGGCAAAAAAAAAGCAGAAGACTTTTGAAGTGAAAGAGGTAAAAATCAGACCAGGTATTGAAGAACACGATTATGATGTAAAATTAAAATCAATACAACGATTCTTAAACGATGGAGATAAAGTCAAAATAACCTTAAGGTTTAGAGGAAGAGAAATGATCTATCACAAAAAAGGTTTAGAGGTATTGAAAAAATTAGAAATAGCAGTTGAGACACAAGCTAAGATTGAGCAACTCCCGAAGCTTGAGGGTCGACAAATGACAATGGTTGTTGCCCCTCGCTGATATATTGTTAAAACAAACTTGCTTTCGAAAAAAAATACTAATATAAGTATTAAAAAATTGTTTAATACTATGCCAAAAATTAAAACCAAAAGTGGAACGAAAAAAAGATTTAGATTAACAGCCTCAGGCAAAGTTATTATGTTTGCGAGTGGCAAAAGGCATAATCTTTCAAAAAGATCAAATAAAACAAAAAGAAACGCTAGAGGGCCACAAATTATGTCAAAGCAGGATAGTAGAATTGTTAAACAATATATGAACTTAAAAACTTAAGAGATTAAAAAATGTCCAGAGTAAAAAGTGGTGTAATAACAAAAGCTAGGCATAAGAAAGTACTCAAGCAGGCAAAAGGTTACTTTGGCAGAAGAAAGAATACTTTTCGAATTGCTAATCAGGCAGTTGAAAAAGCTGGACAGTATTCTTATCGAGACAGAAAAGTAAAAAAAAGGGTATTCAGGAGCCTATGGATACAACGAATAAATGCTGGTTGTCGACTCCATGGTTTAAAGTATTCTAGTTTTGTAAATGGACTAAAAAAAATAAATCTTGGACTCAACAGAAAAGTAATTGCAGACTTAGCTGCAAATGATCCAAATACTTTCAAAAAAATCGTGGATCAGATTCAGGATAAAAAATAAAATCAAAATGAGTGATTATGATCAGCTTTTTCAATCTGTTTTGGTTGAAGTTGATAATGCAATGGATTCCGAGTTACTTGAAAAAACAAGAGTCAAATTTCTTGGAAAAAATGGTTTAATTAGCCTTGAATTAAAAAAAATTTCGTCTTTAAGCCCTGAAGAAAAGAAAACACTTGGTAAACAGCTAAACGAATTCAAAAATATTCTTCTTAAAAAAATAAATATTAAAAAAAAAAATTTAGATAATGAAGAAATTGAAAAGAAGTTATTAACTGAATTTTCAGATCCCTCAATGCCATGTAGAGATCAATCTATAATAACATCAAAAATTCATCCAATTACTCAGACAATCGAAGAGATTGTTTCGATTCTAGGCTCTATGGGTCTGAGCTATGCCGAGGGTCCCGACATAGAGGATGATTTCCATAACTTTACTGCTTTAAATATTCCTGAAAACCACCCAGCAAGGCAAATGCATGACACTTTTTATATAAAGAGTGATGACAAAAAAGACGAAAATAATGTTTTGAGAACACATACCTCTCCAGTTCAAATCAGAACCCTTTTAAAAAAACCTCCCCCTATAAGAATATTTGCTCCTGGAAGAACTTACAGATGTGATTCAGATGTAACTCACACCCCAATGTTTCATCAAGTTGAAGGCTTAATTGTTGAAGAAAAAATTAATTTTGCAAACTTAAAATGGTTTCTAACAAAATTCTGTAAAATTTTTTTTGAAAATGATAATTTGAAGTTACGCTTTAGGCCATCTTTTTTTCCTTTTACAGAACCATCAGCTGAAGTAGACATAAATTGTAGTTTTAAAAATGGAAAAATTAATTTAGGAGAAGGAGAAAAATGGATGGAGATATTGGGGTGTGGAATGGTACATCCAAATGTATATAAATTTTGTGATTTGGACTCGAAACTTTTAAGCGGTTTTGCCTTTGGAATGGGAATTGAAAGATTGGCAATGCTTAAATACGGAATGCCAGATCTGAGAAGTTTTTTTGAGAATGACTTAAACTGGTTAAAGCATTATGGGTTCTCTTTTCTAGATCAGCCAGATTTAAATTGGGAGTGAATAATGAAGTTTTCTATAAAATGGTTAAGAGAACATTTAAGATTTGATCAGGACTATAGTAATCTTTTGGATACTCTAAATAAGCTTGGGTTAGAGGTTGAAAATATGATTAATCCCTTTGATCAACTTAAAGCATTTAAGGTTGTAGAAATTTTAGAAGTTAACAAGCATCCCAATGCAGATAAGCTGACTTTATGCCAAGTTTCGGACGGAAAAAAAAAACTTCAAATAGTTTGTGGAGCAAAAAATGTTAAAAAAGGTTTAAAATCTGTTCTGGCCCCTGTTGGTACTTTTTTACCAAAAAATAAAACTGATGAATCAATTCAAATTAAGAAGAGCAACATAAGAGGAGAAGAATCTTTTGGGATGCTATGTTCTGAAAAAGAATTATGTCTGTCTGAAGAATCTGAAGGTATTATTGAATTAGATAAAAGTAGCCAGGTTGGTCAAACTTTCTCAAATTATCTTGATGAAGAACAGGTTATAGTTGAGATTGCCATAACTCCTAATAGAGTAGATTGCGCTGGAGTTAGGGGTATTGCTAGGGATATAGCTGCGTCAGGATTTGGCATTTTGAAAAATATTAATGTGGTAAATCAAAATTTTGAATTTGAATCAGATATAAAAATACATAATGAGTTAAAAAATAAAACTTGCCCACAGTTTTATGGAAGAATCATTAAAAATGTTACTAATAACGATTCTCCTGATTGGATGGTAAAGAGATTTAAATATACAGATATAAAAATAATTTCTGCTTTAGTTGATATTACAAACTATATAACGATGGATAACTGTAGACCCCTCCATGTTTTTGATTTAGACAAAATTAAAGGTAATTTAAAAATTAGACACTCAAAAAAAGGCGAACAGTTTGAAGGATTAGATGGTATTAATTATAATTTAGACGATGGAATGATTGTTATTTGTGATGATAATGGAATAATTAGCCTAGCCGGCATTTTAGGTGGTTTATCAACAGCATGTGATAAAAATACAAAAAATATATTTGTTGAATCAGCTTTCTTTGATCCTAATTCTATAGCAAATACTGGAAGAAAATTAAATATTATCAGTGAGGCTAGATATAGATTTGAAAGAGGAATTGATCCACTTTCAACAATTCAAGGACTTAATTTTGCCACAGAAATGATTATTAAAAATTGCGGGGGTGAAGTAGGCTCAATTGTCTATGATGGTTCAGAAAATAGTAAGGAAACACACATTGAAATTGATATGCACAATATTAATCAAATTCTGGGAACAGAATTGAAAAAAAATTTTGTGATTGAGAAGTTATCAGGTCTTGGATGCAAAATTTCTTTAAAAAATGAAAAACTTAATGTTATCCCACCATCATGGAGAAGTGACTTGATACTTAAAGAGGATCTTATCGAGGAGGTAGCTAGAATGTATGGTTATGAAAATATCATTGATCAACCAATGTCAATGAGAGAAATTTCAAAAGGTTCAACAACTTCATTATCTCAAAGCTTAAAAAAAAAAATTGCGCGATTACTTGTTAGTAGGAATTTTATGGAACTAATTACTTGGTCATTTGTTGACAAAAAATGGGAGGAAAAAATTGACCCTAATAAGAAAAAGATTCTTATTAATAATCCTATTAGTGAAGAACTAGGATGCCTTAGATCAAGTCTTTATACAAACATATTGTTAGCGATAAAAAAAAATGAAAATCGAGGTATGAAAAATTTAAGGTTTTTTGAGATCGGCCCTATTTTTTACGGTAGTGAACCAGGTGATCAAGATTTAATTGTTTCGGGAATAATTACTGGGTACAAATACTCAAAAGATTGGTTGGAAAATGAAAGAAATGTTGATTTGTATGACATTAAATCTCATGCAATGAGCATATTAGATTATGTTGGTCTTTCTGAACATAAATTAAGAATTATTCAAGAAAAGAAAATGTACCTTCACCCAAAAAAAAATGGTGCTATTTACCTTGGAAACACTGAGATAGGAAGCTTTGGAATAATACACCCATCAATTAATACAATATTTGATATAAAGAGTAATATGTGTGGTTTCGAGATTAATTTATCATCTCTTTTAAAATTTATTAAAGTCAAAAATAAATCTAAACCAGCACTTAAAAAAAATATATTTCAATCATCCATAAGGGACTTTTCATTTATTATTGATAAAGATATTTTAGCTTCAAAAATATTGCAATCAGTTAGAAAATCTAATAAAGAAATAATTAAATCAGTTAATATATTTGACTGTTATGAAGGTAGAGAATTAGGTGATAATAAAAAAGCTATTGCCTTAGAAGTTGTTTTACAATCAGATAATAATACATTGTCAGAAAAAGATATAGATAAAGTCACAGAAATCATAATTAGCAATGTGAGTAAATTCTGTGGAGGGAAACTTAGATAAATTAATTACCATGAGTCAAAAAATAAGGAATTTTTCAATAATAGCACATATAGACCATGGCAAATCAACTTTAGCTGACAGAATCATACAAAAATGTGGCGGATTGAGTGAAAGAGAAATGAAACAACAAGTTCTTGATTCCATGGATATTGAGAGAGAAAGAGGTATAACTATAAAGGCACAGACCGTATTTTTAAAATATCAATCATTAACTGGTGAACAATATAATTTAAATTTAATGGATACTCCTGGACACGTAGATTTCTCATATGAAGTTAGTCGTTCATTAGCTGCTTGTGAAGGTTCTCTTCTAGTTGTGGATGCCACTCAGGGTGTTGAGGCGCAAACACTAGCGAATGTCTATCAGGCAATTGATAATAACCATGAAATAATAACAGTTTTAAATAAAATTGACCTTGCTTCAGCTGATGTAGAAAGAGTAAAAAATCAAATTGAGGATGTAATAGGAATTGACGCTTCAGATGCTATTGAAGTTTCAGCAAAAACAGGTATAGGCATTGATAAGTTACTTGAGACAATAGTTAAAAAATTTCCACCCCCAAAACAATATGATGAAAATACCCTTGTAGCTATGTTAATAGATAGTTGGTACGATTCATTCTTGGGAGTAATTATTTTAGTAAGAATAAAATCAGGCACTCTTAAAAAAGGGATGAAAATTCGAATGATGGGAACGAATGCAAGTTATAATGTAGAGAGATGTGGTTTTTTTACTCCAAAGATTAATTACACAGACTTGCTTAATGAAGGAGAAATAGGGTTTTTTACAGCTGGTATAAGGCATGTTTCAGATTGTAAGGTGGGAGATACAATAACAGATGAAAAAAATCCGACAACTAATTCACTTCCAGGGTTTAAGCCAAGTGTGCCTGTTGTATTTTGTGGTTTATATCCGGTTGATGCCGACGATTTTGATGCCTTAAAAGATAGTTTATCTAAATTAGGTCTTAATGATGCAAGTTTTTCATTTGAACAAGAAACTTCTGCTGCTTTAGGCCTTGGTTTCCGCTGTGGATTTTTAGGACTATTACATTTAGAAATCATACAAGAACGACTCAGTAGAGAGTTTGATTTAAACTTAATTACAACCTCACCATCTGTTGTTTACAAAATTCTTAAAACAAACGGGGAAGAACTTGAAGTTCACAATCCTTCTAATATGCCTGATGTAACTAATATTAGCACAATTAGTGAGCCATTTATTAAAGCAACAATATTGCTTCCAGATCAGTACTTAGGTTCAGTAATGAAATTATGTAATGAGAGAAGAGGGGTTCAGAAAAATTTAACTTATGTAGGTACTAGAGCAATGCTAGTTTTTTCTCTTCCATTAGCCGAAGTAGTTTTTGATTTTTACGACAAACTAAAATCTATAACAAGTGGGTATGCTAGTTTTGACTATGAATTTGAAAAGAATGTAGAAAATGACCTGGTTAAAGTACAGATTTTAGTAAATACAGAACCAGTGGATGCTCTTTCTTTTATTTGTCACAGATCAACTTCAAGCTCAAGAGGTAAGATTTTTTGTGAAAAATTAAAAAATTTAATTCCAAGACAGCAATTTAAAATACCTTTACAAGCATCAATAGGAGGAAAAATAATAGCCAGAGAAACTATCAATAGTTATAGAAAAGATGTTACTGCTAAATTATATGGAGGTGACGTAACAAGAAAAAATAAACTCTTAGACAAGCAAAAAAAGGGAAAAAAAAGAATGAGGCAATTTGGAAAAGTTGAGATACCTCAATCTGCATTTATTAATGTTTTGAAAACAAGCGAGTAATTATAAAATTATATATTGGAGAGGTGGCCGAGTGGCTGAAGGCGCACGCTTGGAAAGCGTGTAAACAGGAGACTGTTTCGAGGGTTCGAATCCCTCTCTCTCCGCCAGAAACAGATGAATTATGAAAAATGTATTTTTACTACTATCTTGGTTTTTCAACAATATCTGGAAAATTATATCAGTAATCATGGGATGTATGGTGCTTTTCATATTGTTCGAATTTGTATTACCAATAATAAATTTTTTTGGTTTTTTTGCAGATATGATTTCGTCAATTTCACAAAGTTCAGAAGATATTCTTGAATATTTTGAGAAATTTGATGGGAATAATGATGATTTAGATATTGATGATAATAAAGTTTAATTTTTTTTTAATTGAAATGATTCATGTTTTTTCTAAAGAAATTTACTTTCTTTTTCAGTAGTGTAATATGACCTAGAGTTTTACTCTTAAGTATATCAATTATATTTTGCAGCTAATATCAAGCTGATCTAAGTTTGTTTTATTAATTTAGGAGTATTTGAAGTTATTGTGTGTAAGACTCTTAAATTAATTTTTAACAAGGAGTATCAAATAATGGCAAATGGAACAGTCAAATGGTTTAACCCTAACAAAGGTTATGGTTTTATAAAACCTGATGATGGTGGTAAAGATATTTTCGTTCATATTTCTGCTGTTGAAAGAGCTGGTATAAATACTTTATCTGAAGGCCAAAAAATTAGCTTTGAAACAGCAACAAATAAGGGAAAAATTTCAGCTGCAAACCTCAAGGTAATTTGAAGTTAAATTAGGATATTTTGAAACTTTTCAAACTTAAGATAATTTTTTCTTTGTTGATATCGACTAATCTGTCAGGAATGGATTTAGTAAATAGAGATAAACCCAGTTATAATATTTTTGATTATAAATGGGAACTAATAACAGATTCTGTTATGGGAGGATTATCTTTTGGCGACTTAGAGGCCGTTAATTACGAAGAAGGAATGTTTTATAAGCTTACAGGAAGTGTGAGCACAAAGAACAATGGAGGGTTTATACAATTTAGGTCAAAAGTTGAATTAGAGGATAACGATTATAAAGGAATAGAAATTGAATATAGGAATAATGGAGCAGGTAAAAACTATTATGTTCATATAACCACTATATTTACAGTCCTACCTTGGCAGTATTATGAAGCTATACTGCCATCGAATAGAAAATGGACTTCATTAAAAATTCCATTATCGAATTTTCAAAAATCTCACTTTTACCAGCCAAAGCAATTTTCCCCAAAGAATATAAAGACAATTGGGTTTGCTGCTATTGGTGGAGATTTTGATGCTGAACTGGATATTAAAAGAATAATCTTATACAAATAAATTTGTGAAAAAAACAAAAATACCACAAACTAGGGTAAAAAACCCTGAACCAGATGTAAGAACAGTAGACTGGATTATTTGGGCTGCTTGGGCCGATAGGATTAC
>CACBWF010000017.1 GCA_902542925.1 uncultured Alphaproteobacteria bacterium | reverse complement strand
TTTTATCATTTTTTTATTGATAATGTCAGTTTCAGTAATAGCTTTTATGGTTTTTATTGAAAGAGCGCAAAGACGTATTTTAATACAATACCCTAAACGTCAGACAGGTTCTGGTGGTAGAATGGCAGAATCAAGTCATTTACCATTAAAAATAAATACATCAGGTGTAATACCTCCTATATTTGCGAGTTCTTTGTTACTATTACCGGTCACTTTTGTTAGTTTTAATTCAGGATCCGGACCAGAATGGTTAAATACACTTAGTATTTTCTTAAGTAGAGGTCATCCAGTTTATCTATCTCTTTACATAGGACTAATTGTATTTTTTGCCTTCTTTTATACAGCTATTGTCTTTAATCCTAAAGATACTGCTGAAAATTTAAAAAAATATGGGGGCTTTGTTCCAGGTATTAGACCTGGAGAGAATACGGCTAATTACTTAGATTTTGTTTTGACTAGATTAACAGTAGTAGGAGCACTCTATCTTTCTGCAGTATGTTTGTTACCTGAACTACTTATTTCAAAATATAGTGTTCCTTTTTATTTTGGTGGCACAAGTTTATTGATTGTTGTAAGTGTTACAATGGATACTGTAACTCAAATTCAGTCATATTTACTTGCTCATCAATATGAAGGCTTAATAAAAAAATCTAATTTAAGAAGTAGAAGGAGATGACAAATATAATATTACTTGGTCCTCCGGGTTGTGGTAAAGGTACTCAATCTAAAATTTTAGTTGATGAAAAGGGGTTTTTACAAATATCAACTGGTGATCTACTGAGAAAGACAGCCGAAACAAAAACTTCTTTTGGAAATGAAATTAATAATATTATGAAAAAAGGTGACTTAGTTCCTGATATTGTTGTTATAAAAATGATACTTGAAGAGATAACTAATAACTATGGAAAGAATTTTATTTTTGACGGATTTCCAAGAAATTTAAATCAAGCAGAGAAACTTGATGAAGCTTTTTTAGAAAAAAAAATTAAAATAGATTATGTAGTTTTATTGGATGTAGGATTGGATATTTTACAGCAAAGAATTGAAAAGAGAATTAAAGAAGCAGGTCATGAGAATGCAAGGCAAGATGATAATATTAATACACTCACTAAAAGAGTTGAAACATATAAAAATATGACTGTGCCGTTAGTGAAATACTATACTAATCAAAATAAGTTGACAAAGCTTAATGGTATGGATTCTATAGAATCAATTAGCAAAAAAATTAATTCAATTATTACAAATTAAGATTGACTTGAAAACAAAAAAAACTATAATTCCAATTTCTCATTTATTTTAGGGAGAGTCTGGTGGCAAGAATTGCTGGGGTTAATATACCTTCATCCAAAAGATTAGAAATAGCATTAACTTATATTTATGGTATAGGCTCTAAATTTTCTGGAATAATTTGTGAATCAGTTGGTGTTGACAAAAATAAAAGGGTTAATCAATTAAACGAGTCAGAAGTTATTAAAATTAGAGAATATATAGATAGTAATTATTCCGTTGAAGGCGACTTAAGACGTCAGATTTCTACAAATATTAAGAGATTAACTGATCTTGGTTGTTACCGAGGTTTAAGGCATAGAAACAAGCTTCCAGTAAGGGGGCAGAGAACACATACTAATGCTAGGACTAGAAAAGGCAAAGCTGTACCAATAGCTGGAAAGAAAAAAGCGGTATAGTTTAAATGGTAACCAAAAATCAAAAATCAAAAAAAAAAAAGTAAAAAAAAATATTCCTGCCGGAATTGCCTACATCAATTCTTCTTTTAATAATACGATTATAACAATTACTGATTTAAATGGAAATACTGTTTCATGGTCTTCTTCAGGTAATAAAGGATTTAAGGGTTCAAGAAAATCAACTCCTTTTGCAGCACAACTTGCAGCTGAGGAGGCAGGTAAAAAAAGCTATGGAGCATGGAATGAAGAATGTTGAAGTGATAATAATGGGACCTGGTGCTGGAAGGGAATCTGCTATCAGAGCTCTTGGTTCATCTGGATTAAATATTACAATTATAAAGGACATAACACCAATACCGCATAATGGTTGCAGACCACCTAAAAGAAGAAGAGTTTAAATTTTAACTTTAAATATTAAGGAAGTATAAGAGTGATAAACAAAAATTGGAAAGAGCTTATAAAACCAAAAAAAATTGTTTTTGAAAAAAATAAAAATAATCTAACAACTGCACAGCTTGTTGCTGAACCTCTAGAAAGTGGCTACGGACAAACACTTGGAAATATGTTAAGAAGAGTTCTTCTTTCTTCAATAAGAGGAGCTGCAGTAACCTCTATAATGATTGAAGGAGTTACTCACGAATTTACATCTATCCCAGGAGTAATTGAAGATGTAACAGAAATAATACTAAATATAAAACAGTTAGCAATTAAACTAAACGATGTTGAAAGTACTAAAATCTACTTGCGTTCATCTGGAGCTAAGAAACTTACTGCCGCTGATATTGATTGTGGAGCACATGTTGAGATATTAAACAAAGACTTACATATATGCACAACTGATTCAAAAGCTACAGTTAATATAACAATGCATGTTTCTGAGGGAAAAGGATTTGTTCCTGCTGTTTCAAATGCTGCTGACGAAATGCCTTTAGGAACAATTGCAATTGATTCTTTTTTTTCACCTGTTAAGAGAGTTTCTTATAAAGTTGAAAATTCAAGAGTTGGTCAAGTTACAAATTATGATAAATTAATAATGGATATTGAAACTAATGGTTCTGTTGTTCCTGAGGATTCAGTTGCCTATGCTGCAAGGATTATTGATGAACAATTAAAAATGTTTATTAACTTTGACGAGCCTGAGGAAGAAAAGGACGTCGTCGTTCCTGAGGAATCTAGTTTAAACATTAATTTATTAAGAAAAGTTGAGGAATTAGAATTATCTGTAAGATCAGCAAACTGCCTAAAAAATGATGAAATTGTTTATATTGGTGACTTAGTACAAAAGTCTGAGTCTGAAATGTTGAGAACACCAAATTTCGGAAGAAAATCTCTTAATGAAATTAAAGAAGTTTTAACTTCAATGTCTCTAGAACTCGGTATGAAAATTGAAGGATGGCCTCCAGAAAATATTGAAGATATTCGAAGAAAACTTGAAGAACCTTATTAGAGCAATTTATGAGACACGCAATATCAGGAAGAAAGTTTAATAGAAAATCAAGTCACAGAAAGTCTTTGTTTGTGAATCTATCTAATTCTTTAATCAGAAACGAGCAAATAAAGACGACTCTTTTTAAGGCTAAAGACTTAAGACCTTTTATTGAAAAAATCATAACCATTGGTAAAAATAATGATTTACATTCAAAAAGAAGAGTTTTTTCAATACTTAGAGATAAAGAAAGTGTTAAAAAAGTTTTTAGCGTATTATCAAAAAGATATCAAAAAAGACCTGGAGGATATACTAGAATAATTAAATCGGGTTTTAGATATGGTGATTCATCCCCAATGGCAGTTATAGAATTTCTTAATAGGGATAAAGACGCAAAAGGTTTTAAAGATAGAGAAAGAACAAAAGAATTAAAAAACATTAAATCAGAAAAACCAGTTTCCGAAACTGATGATTCTTCATCTAATGTACCAAAAATCGAAGAAGAGAAAAAAAAAGAAAATAAGGATCAAACCAAATAGGCTAAAATGAATTCTGGTAATCAATTCATAAGAATTATTACTGATGAGTTTAATGATTCGAAATTAATTGGTTGGTTAAAAAAATACTATCCTGATTACCCTTATAATCTTTTATGTAAACTTGTGAGGAAAGGTAATATCAGAGTAAATGGCTCTAGATGCGAGACTAATCATATATTAAAACTTAATGATAAAATTAAAATTCCTAGCCTTTTAAAGCAAAATAAAGATGAGCATAAAGTCAAAACTAATAAATTTTTAGAAGAAAAGATAAAAAGTCTAATTTTGTACAAAGATAATGAAATTATGGTTATAAATAAGCCTAATGGTCTAGCGGTACAAGGTGGAAGTAAAGTAAAAACAAGTATTGATAATATTTTACAAACCTTAAAATTTGAAAAAAAAGAAAGACCAAGACTTGTCCATAGATTGGATAAAGATACATCTGGCTTGCTTATTGTTGCTAGAACAAAAAATTATGCTAATTTCTATACAGATTTATTTAAAAAAAGAATAATTAAAAAAGTTTATTTAGCGGTTGTTTACGGGGAGTCTAAGTTAAAAACAGGGAAAATTAATGCTGATATAGAAACAAATAATAAAATTTATGATGCATGCACCAACTACCAAACTTTGTCAAAAAATAAATTATATTCTTTATTATTAATCTTCCCAAAAACTGGAAGAAAACACCAAATAAGAAAACATTTGTTCTCTATCAAACACCCAATCGTTGGTGATAGAAAGTATAAAAATGAAAAGGGAAACAATGGAAAATATGATTTAAATTTGCATGCTTTTTTAATTAATTTTAAAAATATTAATGGTATTGAAAAGTTGTTTCATGCTGAGATACCTGACCATATGAAAAAAAATCTAGCTAATTTTAATTTAGATTATAAATTTCAAAGTCTAGATTTTAAAAAATTATTTTATGACAACAATATTTGGTTTTAAAAAAGTAAAAACAAACTTTATAATTTTAAAATGCAATGAAATTTTAAAATTAAGTAATAATAAACAAATACAATCATCATCTAAAGATTTTGTTCAGAAATTAGTGAATAGATTAAATTCTGTTAACACAAAAAAACTTAATGATGAAATTATACAATTTATTTGTTTTTCTGAGAATTTGAGCAAAACTGATAGAATGAAAATAATCAATGAAATTATATACCAATTAAATTTTGACGAAATTCTTTATAGAACTGAAAATCCAAAAGTTAATAAAATTATGGACACAAAATTGAAAAAGTATATTTTAACATTTGAAAAAAAGTTCGATATCAATTTTAAAATATCTTCAAAAAGATTGTTTTATCAGAAAAATCTAAAAATTAACAAATTTAAAAAGTTTTTAGAGAGCTTAAGTAATGATATGTTAACAGTTTTATATAAATTATGTAAACTAGAATCTTCGCCTATTTTAAGCTACTTTTTTTTTTCAAAATTAGTTTGTTACAAAATGTTTTATGAACTTTCTAATATAGAATTTATTTATAACTTAGATCAAAATGAAATAAGTGATGAATTAAACAATTTCATTAATGAAAAGAAAAAAAATATTAAAAATATTTCAAAATTCTTTAATTTATTCCCGTAATTGCTTTATAATGCCATATCAAGAATGAGAGAATAAAATGCATGATATATTAAAAAAATTAGATAAAAAAAGAAGGCTAGCTATTGATGGAGGTGGTAAGAAGAGAACAGATTCTCAACATAAAAAAGGAAAATTAACTGCTAGAGAGAGAATAGAAGTTTTGTTGGACCCGGGGACCTTCGAAGAATGGGATATGTTTGTTGAGCACAGATGTTCTGAATTTGAAATGGATAAGCAAAAAATACCAGGAGACGGTGTGGTAACTGGCTATGGAACTATTAATGGAAAATTAACTTTTGTTTTTAGTCAAGATTTTACTGTGTTTGGTGGGTCACTTTCTGAATCGCATGCCGAGAAAATTTGCAAAATAATGGATAAAGCACTTCAGGTAGGTGCTCCTGTAATAGGTTTAAACGATTCTGGTGGTGCAAGAATACAAGAAGGAGTTGCTTCTCTTGCTGGTTATGCTGAAGTTTTCCAAAGAAATGTTTTGTCTTCTGGGGTTATTCCACAAATTTCAGTTATTATGGGACCTTGTGCTGGAGGAGCTGTTTATAGTCCAGCAATGACAGATTTTATTTTTATGGTCAAAGACTCGTCATACATGTTTGTTACTGGTCCGGATGTAGTAAAAACGGTCACACATGAAGAAGTAAGTCACGAAGAACTAGGAGGAGCATCAACGCATACTCAAAAGTCTGGAGTTGCTGATCTGGCATTTGAAAATGATATAGAAGCATTATTTCAATTAAGAAGATTTATGGGATTTTTACCTTCATCTAACAAAGAAATGCCTCCTAACAGAGTATCCGAAGATCCAGCTGACAGACTTGAAAATTCATTAAACACTTTAGTCCCAAACAATACAAATCAACCTTATGACATGAAAGAATTAATAACTAAGGTTGTAGACGATAGAGATTTTTTTGAATTACAACCAGAATATGCTCCTAATATTCTTACAGGTTTTGGGAGAATGACGGGTTCACCTGTAGGGATAGTTGCGAATCAACCAATGGTCCTAGCCGGTTGTCTTGACAATAATTCTTCTAGAAAAGCCGCTAGATTTGTAAGATTTTGTGATTGTTTTAATATACCAATTATAACATTTGTTGACGTTCCAGGTTTTCTTCCGGGTACATCACAAGAATATAATGGAATAATCAAGCATGGAGCAAAACTTCTCTTTGCCTTTGCTGAAGCAACAGTTCCTAAAATTACAATAATAACAAGAAAAGCTTATGGTGGAGCATATGATGTTATGAGTTCTAAACATTTAAGAGGTGATGTTAGTTTTGCTTGGCCACATGCTGAAATTGCTGTTATGGGACCAAAAGGCGCAGTTGAGATAATTTTTAGAAATGATATTGGTGATAAAGAAAAAATAGAAAAAAAGACTAACGAGTATAGGGATAGATTTGCAAATCCATTTATTGCTGGTAGTAGAGGTTTTATTGATGATGTAATAATTCCAAGTACAACTAGGAAAAGAATTTGTAGATCACTTGAAATGTTGAGAAACAAAAAACTTTCAAATCCGTGGAAAAAGCATGACAACATACCACTATGATTGTGAGAAATAAATGTTTTCTAAAATTCTAATAGCTAATAGAGGAGAAATAGCATGTCGTGTCATTAAAACGGCCAAAAGAATGGGGATTAAAACAGTTGCTATACACTCAGAAGCAGATAATAATTCAACTCATGTAATGCTTGCAGATGAGAGTATAAATATAGGTGGTCTAACATCACAAGAAAGTTATTTAGATATAAATAAAATAGTTGATGCTGTCAAAAAAACTAATTCGGATGCAGTGCACCCTGGTTATGGTTTTTTATCTGAAAATAGAAATTTTGCAGAAAAAATTGAAAATATTGGAAAAGTATTTATAGGTCCACCATTAGATGCTATTTCAATTATGGGTGATAAAATAAGATCCAAAAAAATTGCAAAAGAAGCAAATGTTTCAATAATTCCTGGAAACCTGGATAGTATAAAAAATATTAATGATGCAAAAGAAAAAGCAAAAATAATTGGTTATCCCGTAATTATTAAAGCATCAGCTGGTGGGGGTGGAAAGGGAATGCGTGTTGTTTCCAAAGAAAAAGATTTAGATCAAAGTTACAACTCTGCCATAAATGAAGCAAAATCTAGTTTTGGAGATGAAAGAGTCTTTATTGAAAAATATATTCAAAATCCTAGACATATCGAAATACAAATTCTAGGAGATAAATTCGGTAATTACATTCATTTAGGAGAGAGGGAATGTTCAATCCAGAGAAGACACCAAAAAGTTATTGAAGAAGCACCAAGTCCATTTGTAGATATAAATTTAAGAGAATTAATGGCTGAACAAGCGATTAATTTATCAAAGTTGGTAGGCTACTTTTCTGCAGGTACTGTTGAATTTGTTGTTGATAACTCTAAGAATTTTTATTTCTTAGAGATGAATACAAGACTGCAGGTAGAACATCCTGTTACGGAATTAATAACCGGTATTGATATTGTTGAATTAATGATAAAAATATCAGCAGACGAAAAATTACCGATTACTCAAGAAAATGTTCAATTTAATGGTGCGGCTATTGAAGCTAGGATATATGCTGAAGATTCTAAAAGAAATTTTTTACCTTCCATTGGAAGATTAACAAGATATATAGAACCTGTTGGAAAAAATATAAGACTTGATTCTGGTGTTGTAGAGGGATCAGAGATCAGCATGTATTACGATCCAATGATTTCAAAATTATGCGTTCATAGTGAAACACGAGAAAAGTCAATAAGCTTAATGACAATGGCGTTAGATAGATATTTAATTAACGGTGTAAATACAAATAAAGATTTTTTATCAAATATTATTCAAAATAATTCATTTAAAAAAGCAGATTTTTCTACGAATTTTATTTCTGAATTCTACCCAGACGGTTATGACTCAGAAAATAAGGATAACAAATTAACAGATGAAGTAATTCTTATTGCGACTTTTATTCATTACAAATATTTACTACGTGCAGCGTCTATATCTAATCAGGTGAAAGGATTTCAAAGATTAATTCCAAACGATTGGAATGTTATTACCGAGGACGAAAAATATATTACTAAAATAACTTATAATTCATACAATAAAAATTATGATATTATTTTAAATAAAAAATATTTTAAGATAAAAAGTGATTGGCAAATAGGATTTCCTCTGGTTGCAGCTTTAATTGAAAATAAATTATTATATTTTGAAATCTCACGAAATGGTCCTTACTATTCGGTATCTCACCACGGTAACAAGTATCGTTTTATTGTATTGTCAAATAGACATTCAGAATTGAATGCTTTGATGTTAAAAAGGAAGGAAAAAGATACCTCAAAGTTTTTAATGTCACCTATGCCCGGTTTACTTGTTTCAGTAATGGTAAAAGAAGGACAAAAAGTTCAAGCTGGAGAACCATTAGCTATAGTAGAGGCAATGAAAATGGAAAATATTTTAAAAGCTGAAAAGGATGTAACAATTAAAGAAATTTTTTCAAAAGTTGGTGACAGTTTAATTGTTGACCAAAATATAATTGAATTTGAATAATTGCGGTCGTGGCGGAATTGGTAGACGCGCAACGTTGAGGTCGTTGTGGGATAATATCTCGTGGAAGTTCAAGTCTTCTCGACCGCACCATAACTTATTAAGTTTTGTCAATTTAATTTACTGACTAGGCGACAGAATTTCGAATCAAAAATAAAATTAATTTAAGAAATTACATCGAATGAAGACGTAAGAAAACTCATGAAATTTTTCAACAAAATGTCTATTAATTAAGGATTGGAATCCATTTCAGTTACAGTAATTTTTACAATTGATCCAAGCAGTGTTTTTGGATCAATTAATATAGACGCAATTCTTTGATTATTTGTATAATTAAGTAAACTTGAATCTGCTCTAACTTCAGATAGTTTTTTCCATCCGAATTTAGGGAGCTCATTTCTAAAAAAATCAAATACCTCTAGTTGAGATTTGTTTGACTCAAAAGTTAATCTACCTAACCATGCTTCTTTTTTTGAGATAATAATTGAGTTTTTTTGATCTAATGTTGAGCCGATCGGAATGGGAATATCATCAAATTGTGCAAAATTAAGTTCTGGAACTCCATCAGTTTCAGGCCCTTTAATTGGAACTAGCGTTTCACCAGTACAAGATACTAGAAAAATGAACAAAAACAAAAATTTCACTTTAAAAATAATTTTGAAAAACATGCAAATAAATCTTTTTTTTTTAATAAATAATTATTATATTAATTTGATGAAAAATATAGTTGTTTTTTTATTATTTATGTTTTTTTCTACTAGTACTTTTTCTTCAGAGACTTCTTTTCATGATTTTAGTGTTGAATCTATTGAAGGTAAAGAAGTTAAGCTTTCATCTTATAAAGATAAGGTTGTACTTCTTGTAAATACTGCTTCAAAATGCGGTTTTACACCACAATATGCTGGCCTTCAAAAGCTTTATGATAGATATAAAGATGATGGATTGGTTGTTCTTGGTGTTCCATCTAATGATTTTAACCAAGAATTTGCTAAAGACACAGATGTTAAAGAGTTCTGCGAAATAAGATACGGCGTAAACTTTCCTTTAACAAAAATTATGAATGTCAGGGGTGATAATGCTCATCCACTTTATAAATGGATATCTGAAAATGTTTCTATGATTGGTACACCCCGGTGGAATTTTCATAAATATTTAATTAATAAAAAAGGTGAAATAGTTAACTGGTATTCTTCTATGACCAGTCCAATGTCAGAAAGCTTGAAAAACGAAATTGAAACTGTCTTATACTAATGCTTGTTAGCAAAGATGATTGTTTACTTCTTGTTGTGGATTTACAAGATAAACTATTATCTAAGATGGGAACCAAGATTAATATATTAAAGAATACTGAGATACTAATTAAAACTTTTAAAACACTTGCTCTTCCCATAGTTGTGACAGAGCAATATCCAAAAGGTCTTGGAAGTTCGCACTCAATAGTACAGAATGAAATTCCAAGAGAAGACTGTATTCAAAAGACTACATTTTCTTGCATTAAAGAAAAAGTTATATTAGAAAAGATTAAGGCTAAAAAAAAAAATCAAATTATTATTTGTGGTTTAGAGACTCATATATGTATCTTACAAACGGCAGCAGATCTTTTGCGAAAGAAATATAATCCCTTTGTTGTATCAGATGCTGTTGGCTCGAGAAATTTTGTAGACCATGACAGAGCTATTAGCAGATTGGCTAAAAACGATATAAGTGTTGTTACAACTGAAATGATCGTTTTTGAGCTCCTAGAAAACTCAAAAAATGATCATTTCAAAGTAATTACTGAATTTATAAAATAATTACACTGAGTAATACATTTTAAACTCTACAGGGTGAGGCGTATGCTCTAACTGCAATACTTCCTCCATTTTAAGACCTATGTAGGCATCAATTAAATTGTCAGTAAAAACATTACCAGCCTTTAAGAAGTCTCTATCTTTATCCAATGAATCAAGTGCCTCTCTCAAAGAACCACACACTGTAGGGACTCCTTTAAGTTCTTCTTCAGATAAAGCATATAAATCCTTATCCATAGCATCACCAGGATGGATTTTATTTTTTATTCCATCAATTCCTGCCATTAACATTGAAGCAAAAGTAAAGTAGGGATTGCCAGATGCATCTCCAAACCTTACTTCAAATCTTGCAGCCTTGGGGCTACTTACATAAGGTACTCTGCATGCTGCTGATCGATTTCTAAAAGAATAAGCTAAAAGAACAGGTGCTTCAAATCCAGGTATAAGCCTCTTATAACTATTAGTAGTAGCATTAGAAAAAGCATTGATGGCTTTAGCGTGTTTAATGATACCACCAATATAATATAAACACTCATCCGACAGACCATTGTATCCTTTTCCAGAAAAAACTGATTTATTATTTTTCCAAACTGACTGGTGAACGTGCATACCTGAACCATTATCATTATAAACTGGTTTAGGCATAAATGTAGCAGTTTTTCCGTAGGCTTGTGCTACCATATGTGCACAGTATTTATATTTTTGAAGATTATCAGCACTTTCAATTAGCGAGCCAAACTTCATTCCAAGTTCATGTTGAGAAGGTGCTACTTCATGATGATGTTTCTCCATATCAAGACCCATTTCCATCATGGTGGATACCATTTCTGCTCTAATATCAGTTGCAGAGTCTACTGGTGGGACTGGAAAATATCCCCCCTTATCTTTTGGTCTATGACCCATATTCCCACCATCCATTTCAGAACCTGTATTATATGCTCCTTCTTCTGAATCAATACTAAAAAAGGTATACTCTTGATTGGTTGCCCATTTTACATCATCAAAAATAAAAAACTCAGCTTCAGGCCCAAAAAAACACTTATCTCCTATTCCTGATTTTTTTAAATATTCTTCAGCTTTTTTTCCTGTACTTCTAGGATCAAGCTCATATGGTTTTCCATCGGCTGGTTCAATAACGTCACAAAATAATATAAGTTGAGGTTGTGCAGTAAACGGATCCATAACTGCAGTGGATGGATCTGGTTTTAGAATCATATCGGCTTCATTAATATCCTTCCATCCAGCAATTGATGATCCATCAAACATTATACCGTCTTTGAATGTACTTTCATCTATTGTTGAAATGGTCTGGGCAGTATGTTGCCATTTACCTTTGGTGTCAGTAAATCTTAAATCTACAAATTTTACCTCTTTTTCTTTAATAAGTTTCATTACATTTTTTACAGACATTTTAATCTTCCTTTCTTTATGTTAAATTGCCTTATTGCCTTTTTCGCCAGTTCTTATTCTGATTACTTCAGCAACATCATAAACAAAAATTTTGCCATCACCTATTCTACCAGTTTTTGCTTTAGATTGAATAATATCAACAACTGCATCTAGCATAGAATCCTCAATTACAATATCGATCATAATCTTAGGTAGAAAATCAATTGCATACTCAGCACCTCTATAAAGTTCGGTATGACCTCTCTGTCTTCCATAACCTTTGACCTCAGAAACAGTTAAGCCTTGAACACCTAATTCATTCAATGAATCCTTAACTTCATCTAATTTAAAGGGCTTTATAATTGCCTCGACTTTTTTCATTACTACCTCATTTATTTATGATGCAGGAAATGTGCCATTATTATAAAAACATTGCAGAATAGGGTAAAGCTTTAAAAAAAAAAATAAATTCTTAATATTTTTTATGGTGATGCGTAATATTTAAACAAAAATTGATTAAATTTTGATCAAAAAATCAATCTTCATTCAAATAATCTTTTATTAAAAGAATTGATTTTTTTAGGTTATGCATTTTATTTGCGTATGATAATCTAATAAATCCTTCACCCAAACTTCCAAAAGATGAACCTGGAACTGTGGCTAGGAATTTCTTTTCAAGTAAATCATTCGAAATCTGTTTAGAAGACAAACCTTTTTTTGTTATTTTAGGAAAAACATAAAATGCACCGCCTGGATCAATACATTCAATATTTTTAATCTTATTAAGTTCTTTTACCAGAAAGTTTTTTCTATCCTCAAATTCTTTTACCATATTAGAAACAAACAATTGCGATCCTCTAAGTGCTTCAATTCCTGCATATTGAGAAACATTACTAACACAAGAATGACAATTTATTGCAAGTTTTTCAGCAAAAGGGAATATTTTCTTTGGGTATATTCCATAACCAAGTCTCCAACCAGTCATTGAATATGTTTTTGACCAGCCATTAAGTAGAATTACTTGATCTTTAATTTCTGGGTATGAAAGCAAGCTTATATGTTTTTGATTACTAAAAATTATTCTTTCATAAATTTCATCTGAAAGAATAAATAAGTTTGGATAATTTTCCAAACCTTTTACTAGTTTTTTAAATTCACTTTCTGGGACTACCCCTCCTGTAGGGTTACCTGGAGAATTAAATATTATTAATCTAGTTTTAGGTGTAATGAGAGAAAGTAATTCTTCTGCATCGAATGAAAAGTTATTTTGCATTTGATGTGGAAGGCTGATTACCTTTGCACCTGTATAATCCACCATTGACTTATAGGCAATGAAACCAGGATTTGGAACAATTATTTCAGAATTAGGTTGACCAAACATAAGTAAAGTATAAAAAATTATAGCCTTTGCTCCTGGCGTTATAAGCACTTGTCCTGGGTCAATATTAATACCTTGGTTAGAGTAGTATTCGCACACGCTTTCTCTAAGCTCTAAAATTCCATTGGAGGCACTATAACCATGGTGCCCATCTTTAAGTGCTTTGATACCAGCTTCAACAATATTTTGTGGAGTATTGAAATCAGGTTGACCTATGCCGAGGTTAATAACTTCATTACCTAGTTGACTTAATTCGTTAGATCTTGATAAAACTGCAAAAGCTGTATCACTTCCGATTTGGAACATTGATTTATTAAGTCCGTCCATGAAATGAATATAATGTAATTAATTAAATATGCAAATTTGAAAAAAATTATAGAAGATTTTTTTTTTTAGTTTATTTTAGTCAATAATATGGTGGCTGTAGCTCAGTTGGTTAGAGCGCTGGTTTGTGGTACCGGAGGCCGGGGGTTCAAATCCCCTCAGCCACCCCATATCTACCTTGCGTCTAAGATATATTTCAGTCTTATATCTTGAAATTAATTTAAAAATTTCTATCAAATACTGCGTTAGATTTTTAATTCAAGCTGACATATGTTTATATTTATTTTATTATTAATATTTGTTTTAATGTGTAAATTATAATCTTAAAATTCAAAGGGAGTTATTACAATGGAAAAGGTTGCATTTATAAGCGGGGCAAATAGAGGTATTGGGTTTGAAACTGCAAAAAAATTAGCTGAAACTGGTGTAAAAGTTATTTTAGGGTCAAGGGATTTGAACAAGGGACAAGAAGCAGTTAAAAGGTTAAGATCAATAGGGATTGAAACTGACTTAACCCAATATGACGCTTTTGATAAAAATGCACCCCAACAAGTTTTTGATTACATTTCAGATAAATATAAAAAATTAGACATACTAATTAATAATGCGGGTGTACTTTTAACAAATGATCTTTTTGTTATTAACAGCTCTACAGTAAGTGATAAAGATTTAAAAGATACCTTCCAAACTAATTTTTTTTCTGTAATTTCTCTTACTCAAAAATTACTTCCATTAATAAAAAAATCTGACGCTGGTAGAATTGTTAATGTCTCAACAATTTTAAGTTCATTAACTCTTCATTCCGCTAAAGATTCTCCTATTTCACCAGCTAAGGAATTGGCATATAATGCTTCTAAAACTGCTCTTAATGCTTTTACAATTCACTTAGCGCTTGAATTAAAAGATACAAACATCAAAGTTAATTCGGGTCATCCAGGATGGGTTAAAACAGAATTAGGAGGTCCAAAAGCTCCAATGGACGTTGAAGATAGTTATAAAACATCCCTACGTCTAGCTATGTTAGATCAAGATGGACCTAGTGGGGGGCTTTTTCATGAGAATGATGTTTTACCTTGGTAAAAAAAGATATTTGAAATTTAAGTGATAGCTTAAACTCAATAATATGCTAATAAGTTGGGAAAAAAAATATACAGATCTAATCTATGTTTTTATTTTGTAAAAAAATTGCATAATATTTACATTGAAATTTTATTCAAAATAAAAAAATCAATAACATGACAAATTCATTAATGTGGTTTAGATATGATCTAAGAATAAAAGATAATGAAGCTTTTTTTGCTGCGTTAGAAAACCAAAATTGTCTGCCAATTTTCATATTCGATTATGGTTTTTTAAAACTTGGGACCACAAGCAATTTTCATTTAAGTTTTTTAAATGATTCTTTGATTGATTTAAATAATAATTTGAAAAAAGAATATAATACTTCAATAAATTGTTACAAAGGAAAAACTATTGAAATATTAGATCATTTAATAAAAAAACATAAAATTGACAATATTTATTCAAACAAGATATTTAAAGGAAAATATTTTAGTAATTTAGATAGGGACATTAATTCATTTTTAATGGAAAGAGGTGTGACCTGGTATCAAAAAAATCAGTTTGGTATTCAACTTGATAAAAGAGTAAGAGGAAAATGGTCTCTGGATTGGCACAAGTTTGTTACTAATCCAATAAGCCCAAAAATTGAAAGTAAAAATTTCTTGAGTGATGATACACAGATAATAAAACGAACCTCGTCTATTTCAAGTTGTCAAAGAGGAGGGGAAAGTAGGGCTTTTTTAAATCTAGAATCATTTTTAAATGCAAGACATAAAAACTATTCTAAAAAAATGTCAAGTCCTTTGACTGCTGAAAATTCTTGTTCGAGACTTAGCCCACATATAACCTTTGGGACTATTACCATTAAGTCCATACTAAGAAATATTAGTAAATATGAGGATAGAAATATACTTGAAAACAGTTCAATAAATTCTTTTAAGAAAAGATTAGCATGGCATTGTCATTTTATTCAAAAATTATATGACGAACCAAGGATTGAATATGAAAATCTACATCCACTTTATAATGGATTAAGAGAAAATAGTTTCAACTATGACTATTATACAAGGTGGAAAAATGGAACCACAGGTTTCCCTTTTCTAGACGCTTGTATTAGATTTTTAAATACAAAAGGTTGGTTAAATTTTAGAATGCGTGCGATGGTTATATCATTTGCATCCTATCAGTTATGGTTAGATTGGAAAATAACTTCGAAGTTTTTAGCAAAAAAATTCATAGACTATGAACCAGGAATTCATTATCCGCAAATACAAATGCAGTCTGGCACAACGGGAATAAATACTATTCGCATGTATAATGTAGTAAAACAATCATACGACCAGGATCCAAATGGAATTTTTATAAAAAGATGGGTTCCTGAGTTAAAAAATTTACCAGTAAATCTTATTCATGAGCCCTGGGAGATAAATTTTTTAGAAGAAAAGGAATATAATTTTAAACTAAATAAAAATTACTATGAACCGATAATTGATAATAAATTTAGATCAAGATTAGCTAGAGAAATGATTTGGTCAGTGAGAAAAAAACCTGAAGCAAAGGAAATTTCAAAAGATATAGTTTTGAAACATGCAAGTATGAAGAGGTAAAGAAGAAATTTTAATTCGATAATTTAGGATTAAATTGAAATAAAAAAATTACTATAAATTAGTTTTATTTACTTTGCTATAGAGTAAAAGGTTTCGGTAGAACTTGATGAGTAACCAGTTTCAGGATTAAATTCAACCGTTCCCGTACCATAACCATTTACACCTTTATAAATACCTGTGCCTCCAGTTATTGTGATAGTTGTATTTACAATACCATTTTTTGTAAGATCTTCTGGTGTATGTGCAATACCCTCTACTTTAGAGTAAATTTTACTTCCATTATCATAGGTACCTATTGAATAGCCCGTAACTCTACCATTTTTTTTTATGTAATCGCTAATACCAAAAAAATCTGTTTTTATAAGTTTTAATCCTTCACAATTTTTTTTTGGTTTTATGTGAGTAGTTTCAGTTTTGAAGATTCTTATTACATGTCCCTCTTGATCATTTACATCAATTGATTTTTGAATGGTGTATTTAACTTCATCACTCTTTGTGACATTTTCAAATTTACATTTTGAGTTTAGATCAAATGAAATTACTGATATAAAGGCAAAGATTATTAAACGCATGTTAATATATATATGTAATTAGAAAAAGAATATTGCAAGAATTTATTTTACTATAATTTCAGAAACCTTTTTTGGGTTTTCCAGAAATGAAAAATGGCCACAATTTTCAATTATTTCAAATTTTTTTAATCCTAAAAATTTTTGGGAATTTACTCTATCAGATTCATTGGCCCAATCATCACTGCCGTAAATTAATTTCACAGGTATACGTATCTTGTGATAAATGTTTTTGGCCTCAACCCAACTTTTGAAATTTGATAAAACATTCCTAAAATGGTAAACATAGTTTTTTTTTTTTGTTGATGAAACAAGTAAGTTTAAATATTCAATAGAAAGATTCTTAATATTTACAAATCCACCTCTCATAACATTTTTGAGTATTATTTTGTTTTCTAAACTTGAAAAAAGATTTCCAATTATTGGTAGACCGATATGAAACATAATAAATTTGGCAAAAAAGTTTCCTCTACCGATTCCCTCTCCAAAATAAGTGTCATAATCATAAGGATTAAATAAAAAAATCTTTTTTATGAGTTTTGGTATTTTAACTGCAACCGTTGCAGGAAGCACACCGCCAATCGATTCACCGGCAAGAGTTATTTCCTTAATTTTTAAACTTTTAATAAATTGTACTATTGAGTTTGTAAAAAAATCCTGAGTATAATTTGTATTTCTATTGATAGGAGAATCACCGAAACCTGGAAGATCAATAAGATATATTGTAAATTTATTTTTTAAAAATTCTGCAACATTTTCTGAATATTCTAACCTATTTCTAAAAGTATGAAACAGAATTAATGGTTTCCCTTTTCCAAAGACTTTATATCTGATAAAGGTGCCATCAGATAAATTGAAATTTTTAACGGTATCATTCATCATTATATCATTTATCTAATTAATAATTTTTTCAAGTAAAAATTTTGCAAAGCTAAAATGCATTTATAAATATGCTAACTTTTAATTTGACTTTAAATTTGCACAATAATTCAAAAAGATTGAAATAATAAAAATCAAATATAAGATTAAACAGAATGAAGTTTTTAATTTTTTCAGATCTGGATGGAACTTTTTTAAACCTTAAAACATATTCCTTTGGAACCTTAAAAAAATTCATTAACAAATTAGACACAAATTTCGAGATTATATTTGTTTCAAGTAAAACGTATGAAGAAATAAATCAAATCAATAAATACTTAAATATTAATTTCCCATTTATTGCAGAAAATGGAGCATGTATTTTTTTCCCATTAAAATATTTTGAAGGAAAAGAAATTATGTATAAATTTATGAAATATAAAAATCATCTTGGGTTTCCGTTAACCACATATAATTCAAATAAAATTAAGGAAAACTTTAACTTTTTAAGAAATAAATATAAATTTAGTTTTTACAATAATTTATCAAACAAAAAAATAAGTAAAATTACCAATCTTAAAGATAGGGATGTAAGCTTGAGTAAATCAAGAAAGTTTTCTAATCCAATCTATTGGGAAGATACAAAAAAAAAAAGAAGTGAATTCATAAAAGAAGTCAAAGAACATAATAAAAAACTTGAAGTCCTGGATGGTGGGAGGTTTTTACACATCTTAGATAGTTACGACAAAGGTATAGCACTAAAAAAATTTTTTAAAATTAAAAACATAATAGATTCTCACTACATATCGATTTCACTTGGTGATAGTGAAAATGATATACCAATGCTTGAACTTACAGATTACGCATGTATCATAAAATCTAGAAAGAATACAAACTTAATGTTAAAAAATAAAAATATTTTTAGAAGTAAATTACCAGCTCCAGAAGGTTGGAAAGAGTCAATAGAAAATATTTTGAAAGGAGAAAAATATTTCTGATTTCTATCAAAATGGCATTGTTGCCACATTACATAATTTTTCTAATCGGTCTTTTGAAGATTTAGAAAAGGAATTAGTAGATTTTTGTAAATATAGACCTATTACTTTGATTTTACCATCTTTGTATACTGAACTTAAAGGTAATGCTCTTCCAAAAATAATAGATGAAATATCTAAAGTAAAATTTTTAAAGAATATTGTCATTGGTTTAGATCAAGCAAATAAAAAAGAATTTATAAATGCAAAGAAATTTTTCTCTAAACTTCCACAAAAACATGAAATACTTTGGAATGACGGGCCGGGACTAAAAAAACTAAATTCACAATTGGAGTCACAAAACTTAGCCCCGCAAGAAATGGGTAAGGGGAGAAATGTTTGGTATTGCATGGGTTATATCCTTTCTCTTGGTGATTCAGAGGCAATAGCTTTACATGATTGTGATATAATTACTTACAATAAAAATCTACTTGCCAGACTGGTATATCCAGTAGCAAATCCAAAATTTAATTTTGACTTTTGCAAAGGTTATTATCCAAGAGTTTCAAAAACAAAAGTTAGAGGAAGAGTTGCAAGACTTCTAGTTACCCCAATTTTAAGAGCATTAGAAAAAACTATTGGTTTTAAAGAATATATTTCTTTTATCGATTCTTTCAGGTATCCATTAGCAGGTGAATTTTCTTTTAGAAGGAGAGTGTTGAAAGATATTAGAATACCATTTGATTGGGGTTTAGAAATTGGAGTTCTTTCAGAAATGTATAGAAACTATGCCGGCAACAGATTATGTCAAGTTGATATAGCCGACAACTATGATCATAAACACCAGGATATCTCTTTGACAAATACTTCAAAGGGTCTTTCAAAAATGTCAATTGACATTATTAAAGCATTTATAAGAAAGTTAGCCTCTCAAGGCGAGACTTTTTCAATGTCAATTTTTAGATCACTTAAAGCAACATATTACAGGGAGGCACTTGATTTTGTTCAAATTTATAAAAAAGACGCATTAATGAATAATTTTGAAATTGATGTACATGAAGAGGAAACAGCAGTTGAATTGTTTGCTAAAAATATAATGATAGCGGGCCAAACATTTTTAGATTCACCCATGGAATCACCGAATATACCAACATGGAGTAGGGTAGACACAGCCTTGCCAAATTTTTTAAAAGATTTAAAACAAACAGTTAAAAAAGATAATGAGGCTTAATTTTTTCAATGAATCAATTAAATTTAAAAACCTTACAAAATTATCTTATTTCAATATACAAAAATCATAGTCATAAAGAGATAAAGACTTTATCTGGTGAAATAAAAAAAATTTTCTCAAGGTCTTCTAATAAACAGGTAAGTAAAGAACTATGGGATGAAAAAGACTGTTTTTTGATTACTTATGCTGACTCAGTCATTGATAAAAAACAAAATAATTTTAAGATTTTAAATAGTTTTCTAAATAAATTTTGTAAAAATTTTTCATTTATTCATATTCTTCCGTTTTATCCATATACCTCTGACGATGGATTTGCTGTTAAAGATTATAAAAAAATTAAAAAAGAACATGGAACTTGGAATGATTTTTCAAAGTTATCATCAAAATTCAAAATTATGAGTGATTTGGTGATCAATCATTGCTCAACTGAAAATCAACTTTTTAAAAATTTTTTAAATAAAACTGAGCCTGGGTTAGATTTTTTTATTTCAAGTAAAAAAAACTTTAGTAGATTTTCAAAGGTAGTAAGACCTCGTTCATCTGAGTTGTCAAAGAAAGTAAAGGTAGACGGTAAAAATGAATTTGTATGGTGTACATTTAGTCATGACCAAGTAGACTTTAATTTTAAGAATCCAAAAGTCTTACTTTATTTTTTGGAAGTTATTAAATTATATCTTGATAAAGGTACAAAAGCATTAAGATTAGATGCTGTGGCCTTTCTTTGGAAGGAAGAAGATACAAAATGTATAAATCTTCCAGAAACCCATCTTATAATCAGACTTATAAGACTTCTAGTTGAGTTTTATTCAGGTAATTGTCTGATCATAACTGAAACAAATAT
>CACBWF010000016.1 GCA_902542925.1 uncultured Alphaproteobacteria bacterium | reverse complement strand
TATGTTAATTTATTTACATTCAAATATTCTTATAAAATGGAAAAAATAGATATAGTTATCATTGGTGCTGGAATTGCTGGAATTGCGTCCGCTTACTATCTGAAAAAAAACTTTCCTGATATTAAACTAAAAATACTAGAGTCAAGAAGTAGTGTTGGTGGTACTTGGGATCAAATGAGATTTCCTGGTGTTCGTGCAGACAATGACATGTATACTTATGGATTCAGCTTTGACCCATGGAAAGGGTCTATAATAGGTAATGGGAAGGAAATTAAGAATTATTTAAGTAAGGTTGCTGATAAATTTAATATCAAAAAATATGTTTTATTTAATACCGATGTCAAATCATTAAGTTGGAAAAATAATGAATGGATTATAAAAACCGATCTCAAAAAGTTTACTAGTCAATACGTTATTTGTTGCACTGGTTCAAGAGATCGTAAAAATCCACATCTACCAAAGTTTGCAAATGAAAAGAAATATCAAGGAAAAATTGTACACACTCAAGCTTGGGGAAACACAGACTTTAAAGACAAAGATGTAACCATTGTTGGAAGTGGATGTACTGCCATAACAATGGCACCCTCAATTATTAAAGAAGCAAAAAAAGTTACGTTGGTTCAACGAAGCCCTGCATGGATCATAAATATTGATAGCAAAGAAAAATCCACACGAATCTATAAAACATTTCAAGTTTTATGGGATTACTTTTCAAGTAGGATTTTTAAAAAGTTTAAAAGAAAAAAAATGATATCTGGGAATACTTATTATAACGAGACAACCATTCCCTCATATAACTATTGGGATCAACGTCCCGCAAGTAGCTTGGATAACGATTATTTTTCAGCTGTAAAGTCAGAAAAAGTAACTATAGTTCGGCAAGGAATTAGTAATTGGGAAAGAACTGGTGTAAGGTTAAAAAATGGAAAGGTCATCAAAAGTGATATCACTATTATGGCTACTGGTGGTAATTCTCAATTATTAGGAGGTATTGATATATTTATTGAAAATAAACGAGTAAACATCAATGATACAAGTTGGTATAGAGGAATGATGTTTAGTGGAATACCAAATCTCTTCGCACATGCGGGATATATTAATTTCAGTTGGACAGCTAGGTGTGAAATAGTTAGCCAGCGCATTTGTAAAACAATCAAATATATAAAGAAGAACAAATTAATAAGTTGCACCCCAAAATATATTGGAGAAAAAACAAAGCCATCAATTCAAGCAAATTATATTTTGCGAGCAATGGACAAATTTCCTAATAGAACCTACAAGTTCTATCAAAATTATATTATAGAATATTTAAGTTTTAAATTTACAAAAATAAATGATGGAGCGTTAGACTTTCAAAATGATTAAAGGATTATAAATATGAAATTAGAATCAATTGCACTTCATCATGGTTATGAATCAGAAAAAAATGACCAAAAATCAGCAACAACTCCGATTTACCAGACCTCTGGATTTACTATTGATAATACTCAACATGGAGCAGATTTATTTGACCTCAAAGTTGAGGGAAATATTTATTCAAGAATAGGTAACCCAACCAACGCGGTTCTTGAAAAAAGAATTGCGGAAATGGAAGGTGGAATTGCAGCTTTATCCTTGGCTTCTGGAATGACCGCAATCGCATATGCAATTCAAACCATTACAAGAGCTGGGGATAATATTATAAGTACAAATCAATTATATGGGGGGACTTATAACTGTTTCACTCATAGTCTCCCCAAACAAGGCGTTAAAGTTAAAATGTTTGACGGAGATGATTATAAAGGTATTGACGAGGCAATTGATGAAAAAACTAAAGCTTTATATTGTGAATCAATAGGTAATCCTTTTGGTAATATTATTGATATCAAAAGATTTGCAGATATTGCTCACAAACATGGGATACCATTAATTGTAGATAATACAGTAGCAACGCCATATTTGTGTAGGCCTATTGATTTTGGAGCTGATATTGTAATTCACTCTTTAACAAAATATATTGATGGCCACGGTGCCACTATCGGAGGAATCATTGTTGATTCCGGAAAATTTGATTGGGCCAAAGAACCAAAAAAATTTCCCATGCTAAATGAGCCAGATCCTTCTTATCACGGAATTAAATATACTGAGAAATTTGGCCCAGCTGCTTTTATTGGTTGTTGTAGGGTTGTTCCATTAAGAGAAACAGGAGCTTGTTTATCGCCTAATAATGCATACTTAATAATGCTTGGACTTGAATCCTTGGGTGTGAGAATGGAAAGACACTGCAAAAACGCACTTGCACTTGCAAAATATCTTGATGGCCATGAAAGTGTGAACTGGGTTAATTATGCTGCTCTACCTGATGATAAATATCATGATGTTTGTAAAAAAATAACTAAAGGTCAAGCATCTGGTATTATAAGTTTTGGGATTAAAGGTGGAAAAGATTCAGGTGCCAAGTTCATCGATGCACTTAAAATGATTTTAAGAGTATTAAGTATGGGCGATGCTAAATCTCTTGCATGTCATCCAGCATCAACATTACACAGACAATTAACTCCTGAGCAAAAGGCTTTAGCAGGAGTTAGCGAAGACTTGATTAGAATCTCTGTGGGTATTGAGCATATTGATGATATTATTAATGATGTTGAACAAGCAATTGAGGCTTCAAAAAAATAATTATTTATACTCAATCTAAAGGACTATATGAAGTGAGAAGAGGTTTACTATAATGCTAATTTTTGTACTCATAGCGTTAATAATATTTGGAAATTTGATTTATGCTTATCAATGTATTTTCCAAACACGAAAGTACATTGAGAAATATGGCTTTGGTGAAGGGAGCGCAATTATGACAAGACTTGTTGGCACTTTTGCCGCTGGCTTTGCAGTCACCTTAGCTATTGCTTTACTCACTTCTATCGAAGGCGCTTGGTTACTGTTTGTCTATGGATTTCTGCAAGCATGTATCGGGGCAGTTGTTTGCTTTCAAACTATCCATAGTTATTGGGGTTCTGTTGATGGTGTAAAGACATCTGCTGAAGGTTACGTCGCTCCTGCTATAATAGCATTTTTAAACCTGATGGTGCTTATTACTGGTTGGGATTTACTGTTTAAAATATGAATATTGAATATTAGACTTCAGGGGATTTGGGGCTATTAGATAGTGGCGGAGAGACAGGGAAAAGAACACTGATTAAATGTTTTTTTGTCTATTCAAAATATTTTCCATTAAACTTTTTGAGACAAATCCTTTGTAATAGAACCTACATTTATCATTAATATTTTTAACTGGCATTATTAAATGATTATATTTATTAAATTTATCTCTTTTATGAATTGTAGCTTGTATCATGCCACCCCTCGCTCTTCTTATGTTTTCAATATCTGCATCTTTAAATTTTCCAATATCTAAAATTCCATTATCTTTTCCTAAAACAATTCCAATATTTGATTTATCTTCGTCCGCTTCTTCTAATAGATATTCCAGAAAAGCTTTATGAAAATTCTCTTCATTTATTAAACCATCTAATTTTAAACTTTGGATAATAGTTACCGCATCAGTATTTTGAGAAAGTCTTTCTATAATTCTATTATCTAAAGAAAATATTTCCCCAACTTGTGTTTCTTTATCTGGTGTTGAAAAGACATGTTTTTTGTCAATACTACTACTAGGGGCGATAGATGTTCTTTTACTTTGTACGTGAGTGTAAGTTCCAGACTTTGCAAGTTTGAGTGACAATTCATGATCTAGAAAACAATGTGTCCAATCTGTAAAAAGAGTCTCTGGTATACAAAGTTCAAAATGTTTAATATGCTCCCTGGTTCCAAACATTCTTGCTCTTTGAATGTAAGTATTTTGTTGTAACTTCCCCTTTACACTTCGTGAAAAGAAAAAACTTAATAAATTATTAAAAGTAAGTCCACGAGATACAATATTCCCTCCTATTGCAAAGGTGAATAAAGAAACCGGATTACAGCTCATATCAACATTCTGCTTATGTTGTTTAGAATTAATAAGTAATACTTGGCTTCTGCTTTTATTTCTGTAAATAAATTTTAGTATATCTTTAGATTTTATTTTATTGTTTTCAAATTCACCATTATTAAAAAGTTCTTCACAAATTTTGTTTAAATTTTCATACATCTTTTGCGTTTTCACATTCTTCAAATCTTGAGACAGAATATTTAAAAACTTATCAACGTCTTTTTTATCTCTTTCGTGATCGTTCATAATACCAGATGTATGAATAAGCATTGACATTGGAATTAATTCATTGCTTTCCTGAGTTAAGTTTATGTAAGCTACTCTCAGGATAAACCTAATAATTGCTTCATTAATAAACTTTGGGTCATCTCCTTCTTCAGGAAGTTTAACTAATTTATAATTTGGATTATAAAGTTTTATTTTCTTTTCATTAGTTGGAAAAAAGAAATCTTTTCCTTTATAACGTTTATGAGGATCTAAAAAAACCCAATCTTTTGCTTTATTCATAAATGTATTGTTTACATCTAATCTCCCTGGTGTTGCCGTAACACCTATGTATATTCCATCATTATGAAAATTAATAAGCTTTCCAACTAGCTCATTAATTTTAGTTGCTTCTTTATCTATTCTATTTATATTACTGTCAGGAGAGGCGTAGTCAGCTTCATCATCAATAATTACTCTCTTTTTCATAAATCTTGAAGCATTTAAAAGGTTTTTTAGATTTTGGCTATTTTTTCTACAAAAAATTACTCTTTGCATTCCTTCTTTAAGTTCTGATATCTCCATATTACAGATATCAAACGCAGATTTAGGAGAGGTAAAAATTTCACTACACTTTAGAAACCTTTTAAAGTTTTGTGATTCCAACTCAGTGTTATCATTCATAATTATAAAGATGGTTTCAAATTTTTTATCAAGAAGTTTACAAACTAACGCGATCATAAACTCTGTTTTTCCTGATTGAGGTTCACCATAAACAATGAAAGATTTCGCGTTTTCATTTATTTTACTTAGACATTCTTTTACCCCTTTATCTAATTTATCAACATCATCCTCATCCCAAATACCTTTAAGAGTTTTGATTCTTTCATCATAACTTGATAAGTTATCCTGTAGTTCGGAAAATAAATTCATTTGTTAAGTATATTTTTATTGATAATATTTTCAATATGATTGATATTGAAAAGCAATTGCATGGATTAGCTATTTCACTTCTTAGTTTGTCTATTGGTGACGAGAAAAAATATACAATGCAGATTAAAAGTAATACTGAAAGATCAGGTTATGATTTAACTGTTAAAAATGAATCAGGATTTTTTAAAAAAAATAAGCTATTAAAAATTGGAATTTACATAAAAATATCTCAAAAAAGAAGAGGGCCTTGGGCATTTACTTTCAAAAAAATTCATCAAGAATACATTGATAAAATGAATCAAGAAAATCATAAAACATTTGTTATTCTTATTAATAGCAACGATGGAATCGTTTCTTTAAATTATGAAGAATTAAGAAAATTATTAGATTACAAACATGAAGATGCTGAAGGTATAAGGGTAAGTAGAAAACTTAAGCAATCTTACAGACTATCAGGTAGAGACGGTAAATTAAAATATACTATACCACCGAGTAATTATCCAAAAAAAATAATTAATTACATTAAAGATAAAATCTAACAGAAAAATATATTGTTTTTAGGTATAAAGTTTAGGTATAAAAAGCCAATTTAAAGCCCGTGGGAGCACAGAAATCATAGGGTTAGGTTTGGTGGCGGAGAGACAGGGAAAAGGACAGGAAAAGTAAATCGGACAGTAAACAATAAATTAATATAAGATGATAATATAACATGTATCATCTCGTAGAAGTCTTTCATTGGTTTATTTTAATATTAATTTTTACAATAGTGTTTTACTATTTTAATCAAGAAATTAATTCAAGATTAGATTATATGAAAACTAAAAATAAAAACCAAATACTCAAAAAGTTTACTGAAGGAAATAAATTATCTTATTTATTGTTAATATTTTTTTCTAGACCAACAATTTATTTTCTCTTAGCTGTGATACTTTATTGTTCAGCTGTTTTTTTAAATCTATCTGGAAAAAATCTATTCTTTATTTTCCTTGGTTTTTCAATAATTTTCTATTTTGTGGATATAATTGTGTTGGCAATTTTTAGAAGATACTCACTACACTTACTTATGAAGAAAGCCGATAAAATATTAGATACAGAAAATGGTATAAAAGACGACAAAAAAAGGCGACTCTGGTTAAGTGAATTATTTGCTGAAGCTGAAGAGATTTTAAATGAACTCGATGCTAGAAAACTTGAAACAAAATCTAGACCTGCACTAAAAGGAGCGGAAGAAGTTAGAATTAAAAACCAACAACTACGAGAACTAAATCAAAAATTTAAATTATTAGAGTATGAACTTAAAACCTATCATGAATATTTCCCAATCATTGAAGAAACGTCAGAGTTTATTCTTGAGGATGATAGTTTATTTTCTAGCAATAACGATAATAATGTAAATGAAATAGACCCAGTAAAAAGATTTTTAACTAAAGAAGAGTTTAATAAATTATCACCAACTGAAAAAAGTCAAAAAGCACTTGATACTTATCTTTTAAGAAATCATTCCAAGATTGAAATTGGTAGAATGTATGAAAGGTATATAGGGTATAGGTATGAAATGGATGGATGGACAGTAAAGTTTACAGGTATCATAGATAACTTTGATGATCTTGGACGAGACTTGATTTGTACAAAGGGAAATAAAATTGAAATTGTGCAATGTAAAAATTGGAGTTCTAGAAAAGAGATCAGAGAAAAACATTTATATCAATTGTTTGGCACTTACATTCAATTTAAAATCAAGCAAAGTAATGATTATAAAATTACTCCTGTTTTTACACATACAACAGAGCTTTCTAAAACTGGAAAGATTGTCTGCAAGGAATTAGGAATAAGAGAAGATAAAATAGCAATGTCCAAAGACTATCCAATGATTAAATGTAATGTTAACCCAAGAACAAAAGACAAAATCTATCATCTTCCCTTTGATCAACAGTACGACAAGATATTAATTGGTAACAACGATGGTGAATTTTATGTAAAAACGGTCAAAGAAGCAGAAAGTAAAAAGTTTAGAAGAGCTTTCAGATATATGGGACCCGCATAAAATATCCAATATTTTCAAAAATCTTAGTCCTTAAAAAAATCCTCTCGAATAGAAACTATAACAATCAAAGTAAGCCGGGGTATTTTTCCTTCCCCCGGTACAATATTTTTTAGGGGTAAAAAAGTTAGGGGTAAAATTACAGAATTAAGGCTCTAAGGAGCAGGGGTTCCGTGGCTTTCAAATAGTGGCGGAGAGACAGGGATTCGAACCCTGGAAGGACTTGCATCCTTGCCGGTTTTCAAGACCGGTGCATTCGACCACTCTGCCATCTCTCCGTCAATGTGAATATGAGTTTCAGAGGATAGTGTTTTTAATGTTGTCCACTACTGAACTCTAAAATTACATATTTTACATCAAAAATAGACATAAAATATCACCCATTTCAAACCAAGAAAATATAACAAAAGGTAAAACATTTCAATGCATCTTTCTTTTTATATTTTCAAGAAGAAAATTTGATTATCAATATTTTGATATTACATATTCTAGATATGATTTATCAAAAATTTTTATTTTAAAGTGATTTATGAAGATTAAGATTAAACCTAAGGTAGTAATTAAAGTTTTAATTATTTATTGGTCTAGCTTATTAATCCTTTGGTTACTTTTAAAAAAATTACCTGAAATTAGGGATAGTAATAAAATAAATGATTTAGTTCAAAATACAACGTTTGAATACAACAAATAACATTTGCTAATTATCAAAAACTTTTAAAAATTAATTTTAGTATGAAAAAATTAGCACTATTAATGTTTTGTCTTTTTTTTTTCAGTTTTCGAAACTGTTATTCTAGTTGGAAATTTGTTTACAAGCAAAGTAATGGATATGACGTTTATGTCAATTTTGAAAATATTAAATCCCAGAATAATCTTATTTATTGGAATGAATTGGTAAATTTTTCTGAATCACTTGCTGGTATAATGTCCATGACAGTTTTTATGGAGGGTGATTGTAAAAAAGTTAGACAAAGAGCAATAACATTTATGTATTATTCCGAGCATTTCGGTAATAAATTTTTAAAATCTAGCCATTCTATGAGTCAAAGATGGGTGATTCTTAATGAAAAATCCAAACATCATGCATTACTTAAAAAGATATGTAAAAATAATATTAAATAAAAATATCTTAACTTTTGAAAAAAAATAATTATCTAGAATTTATGAAATTTTTAACTCTTTTTATACTTTTCATAGCAACATCTTGTGTTTCTAATAAATACTCTCATAATTATTTTGTGGATTGCGAAGAAAAATTCAGTGAGTTTAATGAGTTGACTTCTTGCGCTTTTAAGCAAATCCAACAAGACTGTAAAAAAGAGTCCGATTGTAAATTTGAAAATAAAAGGTTTGTTGAAATTATAAATAGACTTAAAACTATGGTTGAAAATGATGAAATCTCAGAAAATGAGGCAATGTTTAGATATTTAAATCTAATTGAGCTAGAAGAATCAAAATTTCAATATACAAATAATAAAAATTTTAACTATGGATATTATCCGAGTTACAATGATTTTTATGTAAGAGGAATGTTACCTTTTTACTTTAGGAATGGATATTTCTATTAAACAATTTGTTACAAATTTCAAAATTTATTTTAAAACTATGAAAAACATTTTATTGATATTCTTTTTTTTAATTTTTTCTTTTGGAGCCCATGGAAAATCATTGAATGTAGTTAAGTTCACTTGCGAATATAGTCCCAATTTAATAACAACAAAACAAAAAAATATTGATTCCACTGAAAATCAAGAACTTGATAGACAAAGAATTTGTAGTATCTTTTACTGCAATGATTTTGTTGAAGTAAATATCAGTAATTCTAACGCCGATGGGAAAGATGAATACCGTTTAAGAAATTCATGGTTTAATCATCAAGGCATATTAATTGATGAATTCAAAATAAATAAGAAAAATGTAGTTATTGATACATATGTTTCGCAGTCATACTTCCTTGAATCTTATGTTATAGATAGAGTTACAGGAAAAACAAAAAGGACTTTTTATAGATTTGATGATTCAGAATATTATTATGATATTAAGAAAATTGAAAAAGATATAAATGAAAAACAATCGAATTTTGATAAAAAAAAAGTATCAATTAAAACTCTCAAATCATATTCTGTTGAACCCAAGGAAATATTTTATTTTGAAGGAATTTGTCTTGAAGGAACAGGTGTTTAACTTTAAGATTTGTTAGCTTCTTAAATTTAGTGTTAAAAATATTATTACTGTGAATAAGCTAATTATTATATTACTAATATGTTTGTTTTATAAAGAATGCGATTCAAGATGGAAAGAAATACTTAATGAAAATGACTTTGTTGAGTATGTTGAAGTTGATACAGTAAAAAAAATAAATTCTATAATCTATATTTGGAGTATGAAAAATTACAAAAAACCACTCCAAAATGGAAATTTGAGTATAAAATATTATGGTAAATATGACTGCAAAAAAATGAAATATCAAATAATAAGTATAATTGGCTATAAAACTGAAATGGGAAAAGGGAGAAATTTTAATTATATCAAAAATGAGAATGATTTAACCGATGATTCTAAGTGGATTAGTCCTCTACAGAATAGCAATGATAATAAACGTCTTAGTTTTGTGTGTAAAATCTAGAATCAAAAAATGCTAAAGTATATTTTCATTGGAACATCTATTACGATTTTACTTTTATTGTTATAAGTTTTAAAATTACATTATGGTTAATATTCCTGAAAAATTTAAAGACGCAAAAAAAGTTTTTGTAAAAACTACAAATATTGCTGCTCAAGCAGGACACCCAAGAGTTTATTATAAAATCAAACCCTCTATAGGTTATGTCGTTTGTGCTTATACAAATACATGTTTTATTTTATCCAACGATGCCGATACTAAATCAGACGACTTATTTGTCTATGATGGCGATTAGTAATTTATAAAGGAAGTTAAATGTCAAAAAATTACGAAGAATTGGTGGTTTTTATTCAAGAAAAGTGGGCTGAAATTATTATTAATATTGGAAAGGCATACTCTGAGAATAGAGATCTAGGAAACCTTGTTAATGAGCTAATATCTCTCTATGCATTTGATTATTGTGAGGTTTTATTCAAACCAACCCTAGCAAAAAACGAACAATTTAGATCCTCTAAAGATGAGTTTATATCTTATTTCATAGGTGAGAATAACGTATGTAAAGAGGATAAAGGATTTGCGATCAAAAAATGGAAATCTATAAAATTTCAAGGTTACAAAATTTCTTCTTATGGAGATAGTATAATTTCGATGGGTAATTATTTTTTTGAAGATCAAGAAGGGTCAAGTCTGAAAGTTGAGTATACTTTTGGTTTCATAAAAATAAATAATGAAAATGAGTTAAAAATTAATCTTCATCATTCATCATTACCTTACAAATAAAAATAATTAAAATGAAATTAACTGAATATTCAAATAGTGGGGGATGTGGATGTAAAATTTCTCCAAATATACTTGATAAAATTCTTAAAAATTTGAAGAACAATTTTTTACCAAAAGAAATTATTGTTGGAGCCAAAAACTCGGATGATGCTGCAGTTTATACTTTAGACAAAAAAACAAGTTTGATTCTGACAACTGATTTCTTTGTTCCAATTGTCGATAATCCAAAACATTTTGGCCAAATTGCGGCTACAAATGCCATCTCAGATATATATGCCATGGGTGGTAAACCAATAATGGCATTGTCTCTATTAGGAACCCCAACGGGTAATATAAGCGTATCAGTATTAAGAAAAATAATTGATGGTGCAGGTGAGATATGCTCAAAGGCAGGCATAGTCATAGCCGGAGGTCATACAATTGAGCTAAAGGAACCTGTATTTGGGTTGGTAGTACTTGGGTCAGTTAAAAATAAATACCTAAAAAAAAATAATAATGCACAATTGGGCGATTATTTAATACTGACAAAACCGATTGGTTTAGGAATTTATGCCTCTGCAATAAAAAAAAAGAAAATTTCAAAAGAAGAATATAAAGAATTTTTAGATACAACAACCCAATTAAATGATGTTGGCACAAAGTTATCAAAAATGAAAGCAGTAAGTGCCTTAACAGATGTTACGGGTTTTGGATTACTTGGACACTTAACAGAGGTATGTATAGGGTCAAAATTAAGTGCTGAAATTGAAGCAAATAAAATACCTGTATTAAAATCTGCAAAAAAATATATTTTGTCAAATGTGCTTACAGGAGCATCTCAAAGGAATTGGAATCATTATAGAAAAACAATATACATGAAATCTTCAAATAATGATTTTTATCAAAAGTTATTATCTGATCCACAAACCTCAGGAGGGTTGATTATCAGTGTAAAAAAAAAAAAATCTAAAGAAGTAATTAAATTATTGAGAGAGAATAAATTTAAGTATGCAAATATAATTGGAGAAATGAAAAAATATAACAAAAATAAATTAATTACAGTTATTTAGAACTATTTCTTATTATATAACTTAAGCTATCAACAGCTGTTATTAAAACAAAAATTATAAGCAAAATAGCAAATACTTCCTGATAATTCATCAATCTTAGGCTTAAAATAAGTTCAAATCCTATGCCGCCTGCACCTACAATTCCCATAATTGTTGATTGTCTAAAATTATATTCCCATCTGTACATTACTAAATCAACTAGTTCTTGGTAAATTTGTGGTAAAATACCAAATCGTAATACCTGTATTTTAGAAGCTCCATTTGCGACTATTATATTTGTTATTTGTTCGTCAGATCTTTCGATTGATTCAGAAATGAATTTACCCAGCATTCCAACAGAGTGAATAGCAATTGCTAATGTTCCTGAAATTGATCCAAACCCAACTGCAGCTACAATAATTATACCCATTACTAAATCAGGTACGGCTCTAAAAATACTAAAAAATAATCTTACAATACTAGTTATTAAAAAAAACTTGCTAAGATTTCTGGCAGCAATGAACGATAAGGGAAGGGCAATTATTAATGCTAAAAAAGTTGAACTTATACTCATTGTAATAGAATCCAAACAAGGCTTATACCATGTATTTATATTCGTAAAATCTGGTGGAAACATTTCACCTAATATTATAATTAATGCTGGTATACCATTCATTAGCAGTGAATAACTAAAGATATCATTATAAAATAACGAGGCTGAGATGATAAAAGTTATAAATAAAAAAGATAAAAAAATAGATTTTTTTTTATTTGAATATTTCTCAATTATTTGATTATATTTTTGTTTCAAAACAATACCTATATATATTTTATTGAAAATTAAAAATAGACAATTTTTTTGCTAACTGTCTTATTATATCATAATCTTCATCTCTAACTTTTTTAAATGCAGTACCACCCATTTGCGCAAGAATATCTTCATCTTTTAACATTATAAATGCATTTATGATTTTAGTTTTTAATTTAGAGTCTAATTCATCAATGAAAACCCAAGGATATTGTGGATAATTACTTGATATTTTAATTTCATTTATTTTATCTTTATCGATAATTTTTTTTTCTAAAAGTAATTTGTAAATTGGTAAAGATAAACCGCCTGCAGAAATATTTCCATTCTGTACTGATATTGCTACAGCATCATGCGCTCCTAAAAATATGCTCTTGTAATCTTTTTTCTCTCTTAACCCAGAATCAATTAACATTTTTTTTGGTATTAAATGGCTTGATGTTGATGCAACATCTCCAAACCCAAAACTCTCACCTTTAATATCCGAAAGATTTAAGATATTTAATTTTTTGTTACCGATAATAATGGAATTGTAAGTTATTTTTCCATTTTTTTCTCTAACTGCAAAAGGGGTGATATTAGTTTTTGATTTTGCTATCGTATATGATAAAGGTCCAAAATAACCAATATGTATTCTTTTAAACCTTATAGCCTCTACCATGGAAGAATAGTCAGAGGTAACAACTAATTCGATTTTTTTATTAAGCTTATTTTCCAAATAATCTTTAAATTTTTGGTATTTTTTAATTATTCTTGCAGCATTTTCGTCTGGAAGAAGCGCAACTTTTAAAATTTTAGGGTTTATTATTTCAGAACTTAACAAGCTTGTAATAAAAAAAAAATTTATAAAAAGTATAACTGATATTAGTTTTTTCATTTAAACATAAATTTTATCTATATCTTTTTTGTTTATACTACTTTTTTTATCTAATACAATTTTTCCTTTTTTTAGAGCTATAATATTTCTGCTAAATTTGATTGCTAAATCTGGATTATGCAATGCTACAATGCAACATATTTTTTTACTAACACATAAAGTTTTTAATAGATCCATTATTAATTTAGTATTTTTAGGATCTAGGTTTGAAACTGGTTCATCAGCAAGCAAAAGTTTGGGTTTTTTATAGATAGCTCTAGCAATTGCCACCCTTTGTTTTTCACCTCCAGAAAGAGATCTTACATTTTCAAGAGATTTTGATATTAGGCCTACCTCTTCAAGACAGGATAGAGCTTTTTCTTTTTCATTTCTGGAATTAGGTAAAAAAAAATTAAATGGACTAAACCTATTTATTTTTCCTACTAAAACATTTTCTAATACATTTAATCTAGGAATTAAATTTATGTTTTGAAAAATAGTTGCAGTATAAGATCTATGAATATCGACAGCATTATTTGAATTTATTTCTCCTACAAAACTTGAATAAATTTTTCCACTTATCGGTTTAATTAAAAAATTTATTACATTTAATAATGTTGTTTTACCTGAACCTGACTTACCCAAAAGTGCATAGTGTTGTTTTTTTAAATCTAAATTTATATCGTGTAGAATTATTTTACTATTTAATTTAACACTTATTTTTTTTAATTTGATCATCTAAATCTTTTTTAGCAAAATTTCAAATCCACTATCATCAATTGAATTCAGTTTTATGTCTTTGTAGGTTTTGTCATAATTACAAATTTTTTTATAAACTTTGTCATAGTGAAGAGTTAAAAGATTAAAAACAAATTTATCATATTTTTTATTTACTATTTGATTTTTTAGGTTTTTATACTCTTTATCACCAATAAACTTTTTTAAAACTACTAAGGATTCATTAAGTTTCTTTTTATCATCGATGAGATATTTATAATCTTTTAGTATAAATTCAACTCTAGTTTTCTTAGGAATAACAAGATTAAAAACTTTACCTTTTTTCATTTTTTCAAATAATTTTTTAGGAATAAATAGTTTTCCAATTCTATGACTTTCCGATTCTGCCCAAAATTGATTTTTTATTTGATGTACAAAAATATTATACCAAATTCTAGATTCAAATTGTTTTTGGGATGGTTGTTGAGTTCCTGGAATATCCCCAAGAATTGATCCTTTATGATTTGCTAATTTTTCAAAATCTATGACTGGAAAACTGGTTGATAATTTATTTAAAAAAAAGGTTTTGCCAGTCCCTGTTAAACCATTAAGTATTTTAAATTTAATAGAATCCAATTCATTTATAAAAAAATTATTAATGAAACTTCTATATTCTTTGTAACCTTTATTAAGTATAGAAACTTTGTAGCCTATATTTTTTAAAATTAAATATAGACTTAGTGATCTCATTCCTCCTCTCCAACAATAAATCAAAATATTATCAGATTTAGATAAAGTATTTTTTTTCAAAAAGTTCTCTATATTTTTAACAATTATTGTTGCTCCAATTTTTCTAGCCTCAAATTTATCTTTTTTATAAATTTTTCCTACACGTTTTCTTTGAATATTATTTAAAACTGGGATGTTTTCAGATGTGGGTATTGAGTCTTCATCAAACTCAGATTCAGATCTTACATCAATAATTTTATCAAAGTTTTTAATAGTTTCATTGCAAAATGTAATTCTTTTGACAAACATACAATAATATTATTTCTCTTTAATTATGGTTTAATTGTAATAAAATTCTAAAATTATTAATTTAACGGATTTTAAATGAATAATAAAAGTTTTAAAGCATTTATAATTGAAAATAAAGATGATTCGGGATTGATAAAGACATTATCCCTAGAAGATCTTATGGACGGTGATGTTACGGTTAAAGTATTTTTTAGTAGTTTTAATTTCAAAGATGGCTTGGCAATAACACAAAGAATTCCAATTATAAAACGTTTTCCAATGATCCCAGGAGTTGACTTTGCAGGGGAGGTAGTAGAATCGTACTCAAAGAATTATAAAACCGGTGATTCAGTAATTCTAAATGGCTGGGGAGCAGGTGAGAGTCATTATGGAGGCTTTTCACAATACGCCAGAGTACCCTCTGAATGGTTAATTAAATTACCAAATACTTTTAATTATGAAGAAGCTATGATACTTGGTACGGCAGGTTATACAGCTGCACTTTGTGTTATGGAAATTATTTCAAGAATAAAGGCTAATAAAGAAAACAAAATTTTGGTAACAGGTGCATCAGGCGGTGTTGGAAGTATCTGTGTATATTTATTAGCAAAGTTGGGCTATGTGGTTACTGCTCTATCAGGAAAAGATAAAGATTTCCTAATTAATATTGGTGCTAGCTACGTTTTAGACAGAGAGGAATTTCAATTATCAAATAAACCATTACAAAAGGAGATATGGTCAGGTGCAATTGATACGGTTGGAAGCAACGTTTTATCAACTTTGTTAAGTCAAATTAGATATAATGGTATTGTTGCAAGTACAGGATTAGCTAAAGGACCAGAATTGATTACAACAGTTTATCCATTTATTCTAAGAAATATTACTTTGGCTGGTGTAGATTGCGTTTTAGCACCATATGACAAACGAATAAAAGCATGGAAATTTCTTTCTGACTTAATAGATCGAGATATTTTAAAAACACTTAAGACCTTAAATTGTCTTAGTGATTTAAAAAAACTTGCAGAACGGATTACATCTGGAAAAATTGCAGGAAGAACAATAATTGATGTTAATAAAACTTAACATAATATATATTATACGTCTTTAATTATTGATTTATTTGATCCATTATTTAACTCAACCTGAGCCTAAATAGAGCATTGACGATCCATAAATTACACCTGTAACAATAAATATAACAAAAGTGTAACCCATAATCTGTCTCATATGTAAACCAGCAATTGCTAGCAAGGGTATGGTCCAAAAAGGTTGGATCATATTTGTCCATTGGTCTCCATATGCTACACCAAGTACTATAACATAGGGCTGAACATTTAAAGTTTCAGCAGCTTGTATCATAACTGGCCCCTGAACAGCCCATTGACCTCCGCCAGAGGGTATAAACATATTAACTAATCCCCCTGAAAGAAAAGAAAAAAATCCAAGTGTTTCAGATGTAGCTACTGAAGCTATACCATCAGCTAAAATTTTAATTAATCCTGTATCTGCCATAATGCCCATTATTCCAGCATAAAACGGGTACTGAAGAATAATTGGGCCTACAGTTAAAGCAGCATTATTTACTAGTTTTACGTAATGAATTGGTGAATTTGCTAGTAATAGTCCAATTGATAAAAATGTCCAACTTACAATATTTAGATCCAGAAAAAAACCCTTTTCAGAATATATAAGAAAAATATAACCTATTAATGAAATACCAGTTAAAAATGATAAATACCTATTATTTTCAATACGTTGAGCAAAGGAATTAATCTCATTTATATTTTTTGTCTTACTTTTATCTTTCAATAATTTTGTATCAATTTCAATAATTTCACTATCCCTTGATGGCCTCATTAGTGGACAGATAATAGTTATAGTAATTAAGGTTAATAGTGCGACAGTTATATTGAAACTATTAAATATTGTTTCTGTTACAGGTATTACTCCGATTCTTGAAACTAACGAATGGCCTTCTGAAGCAACAAATAATGCTGCTGAAGAGGAATATCCCATATGCCAGATGACGTAACCACTATAAGCTGAGGCTACAAGTAATGGATAATGTATTTTAATTTTTTTCTTTTCACAACCTATTGCAATAAACTTTGCCGATATTCCACCGACAATTAATCCAAATGACCAAGCAAATAGACTGGCTAGGCCTGAAATAAATGTTACAAGTGCATATGCTTGAACAGGTTTCTTAGGAATATCACCTAACTTAACTAATAATTTTTCTATAGGACTAGTATGGGCAAGTGCATGAGCCGTAATCATTACAATGGTTATTTGGGCTGTAAAAGTGAAAAGCTTTGGCAGGCCCCCTCCCCATGCTTTTAGAGTTTCACTTGAGGTTGATCCCGTCAAAGTAATCGCAAGCACAAATGTAAGAATAGAGAGAATTATTACAAATAAAAATGCATCTGGATAATATTTGTCAACTAGTCTTACAAATGGCTTTGCAAGCTTATCAAAGGTTCTTACTCTTTGATAAGTCATTATTAATTAATATTGAGAGCTACTAATTTGTTCTCAACCATTATTGGAATGATCATAAGATTTTTATCTAAAACAACTTCATGATCAGCTGCCCCTTTTCCATCTTCACCTAATTTTTTGATCATTTTTGCACTTCCACTTTTTTTTATTTTATAAAGTTCGGTTTTACTCCAATCCGTTACATAGTAAGAACCTTTTCCATCTGATTCAATACCGTCAAGATTACCAATTGGTTTTTTACCCAAATCTTTTAGTTGTTTAGTATTCAAATCAATACTTTTTAGACTTCCACTAAGCTCGGGAGTTCCCCAACCTTCCATTACAGCACCCCAAAAACCAACAATCATTTTTCCGGTTTCATTATCAATATGTATTCCATTTGGAGCGAGACCTGGACTGTAGAACCAAAGAGGTATTTGGCCAAATGAATTGAGTCTATAAATCGAGTCAGTATATGTATCTCCAACATAAACATTTCCATATTTGTCATGAGTTACATCATTCATGCAAACTGACCCACTAGCTTTGTATTTCTTTACTATTTTTGCTGTATCAATATCAACTTCAACTAGTTCATCTACATCAGCTATAAAAAGTTTGTCGCTTTCATCAGGGTTTTTGGAAGGAACAATTGTTAAGCCTTTTGGTGCATTTAATTTTTTTATCCACTCAAGTTCTACAATTTCACCTTGCATGTTTACTTTTGAAATAAAACCACTTCCATCCTTTTTAAATGGATGATTTGCAATATTTGAAACATAAAGTAAGTCATTTTTCTTGTCATAAATTACGGATTCAGGCAATTTAAATGCTGCCTCTGTTTCCCAAGCAACACTTAAATCTTCAGTAAATGCTGAGTTGCTAATGAATACAAAAGCAAATATAAGTTTAATAAGTTTTTTCATTGATTATCCTTTCATGTTAGTTATTAGTTGGCATTGAAAAATTTATTTTTGAATTTTGGTTATTGGAAGAAGGCCATCGTTGAGTTATAGTTTTTCTTTGTGTATAAAATCTAAGTCCATCAGGACCATAAATATTTAAATCTCCAAAAAATGAATCTTTCCAACCACCAAAACTATGAAATGCTGATGGAACAGGAAGCGGGATATTTACACCAATCATACCAATATCTACTTCAGATGTAAATGTCCTTGCTGCCTCACCGTTTCCAGTAAATATTGCACAACCATTTCCAAAATTATTATTCTTTATTATTTCTAAACCTTCAATAAAATTATCTACGTGAATTATTTGAAGCACGGGTCCAAAAATTTCATTTTTATATGCTGTCATTGATGTTTTTACTTCATCGATTATCGTTGCACCTAAATAGTTACCCTTAACAGAATTTTTACTTTTTAGTATATCTCTACCGTCAGTAAGTATTTTAGCCCCCTCTTCTTCCGACAAATCTATAAAATATTTTACTTTCTCTAAATGTTCTTTTGAAATTAAAGGTCCAAAACTATTAGAATCATTAATATCTAACCCTACTTTAAGCTTTTTTGTTTGTTTAACTAATTCTTTTATAAAATTTTCCTTAATTTCTCCAACTACAACAGCAACTGATAGAGCCATACACCTTTGACCTGAGGAGCCAAAAGCTGCACCTATTATTTGTTTTGTTGAATCTTCTATATTAGCATCTGGAAGTATTAAAGCATGATTTTTTGCTCCACCCAGTGCTTGACATCTAACCCTATTTTTTGATGCCATATTATAGATTTCCTTTGCAACAGGTGTTGAACCAACGAAACTTACAGCTTTAATTCTAGAATCATTTAAAAGATACTCTACACTAGATTTATCACCATTTACTATATTTAATACGCCGTCCGGTAAACCAGCTTTGGTAAACAATTCAGCTAGTAATAGAGTAGACAAAGGGTCTTTTTCAGAAGGTTTAAGAATAAAAGTATTTCCAGCGGCAATTGCCAATGGAAACATCCACAAAGGCACCATTGCAGGAAAATTAAATGGTGTTATACCTAGAACAACTCCAAGAGGTTCAAATTCACTCCAGCTGTCAATTGATGTGCTAATATTCTTATTATATTCTCCTTTAATTGTCTCCCCTAAACCACATGCATATTCAACATTTTCTATTCCCCTTCTTATTTCTGCCTTTGCGTCGTCATTTACTTTACCTAAGTCACTCGAAATTAATTTTGCAATTTCGTCAATATTTTTTTCTAACAAATTTTTATAGTTGTACAAAATTGAAACTCTTTTTGATACAGGAGTATTCTTCCAGCTTTTAAAAGCTTTTTCTGCCTCATCGACAGCTTTTTTTACAGTTTTTTCTGTTGCTGAAGAAAGAATACCTATTAACTCATTATTACATGGATTTAAAATATCAATCTTCTCCCCATTATCAACGTAATGTTTCCCTGAAATGTAATGTCCTATAAATTTGTTAATTTCGCTCATAATATTATGAAAACATATATGCTTAATATTTGCATTTCAAATAGTTTTTTTACATTGCTAGCATGCATTTTTGCATGTACAATTAACTATGTTTAATTGGAATGATCTTGAATCTTTTATAATTTTATCTCGTAGTGGAAAACTTAACCTAGCGGCAAAAAAATTAAAAATTGAACCAACAACAATCTCTAGGAGAATTTTGAGACTTGAAGAAAAGTTAGATGTTAAATTATTTTACAGATCAAACAATCAATACATATTAACAGATGATGGTACAAGATTAATAATATTTGCTGAAAAAATAGAATCTGAAATTTTATCTATAAATGAAGAATTTACTGATAAAAATGTCAATTTAACTGGAGTAGTAAGGATCTCATTACCAGAGGGTTTAGGAATTGAAATTTTTACAAAATATCTTAAAGAATTTTATAAAGAACATAGAGACCTTGAAATAGAATTACTCGCAGATACAAAAGCAAGAAGTCTATCAAATAAAGAGGTTGATATTTCAATTACTTTATCAAGACCAAAGAAAGGTAAATTAGTATCTTGGAAATTATCGGATTATGTAATTCAGCTTTATGGATCTAAAGAATATTTTACTAAAAATAAAATGATAGATAACTTAGAAAATTTAACTGGTCATAAATTTATTAGTTATGTTGATGACTTGGTGGACTATCCGGAATTAAATTACTTACACGATTCTTTTAATAATATAAAAATACTATTTAGAAGTAATAATTTGCAAGCTCAGCTTAATGCAGTTAAAGAAGGAATTGGGATAGCATTGTTACACAATTTTATAGCTAAAAAGGAAAAAAACTTAATACCAATATTACCAAAAAAAATAAAAATAAAACGTGAATATTGGATCGTTATACATGAGGATTTAATTAATATCAAACGGATAAGAGTTGTGGTTGATTTTATAAGTAGAGTGATGAAACTTGAAAAAAATAATTTAAATATTTAATTCATACTTTAATTTTTAAACCATCAAAGCCAGCATAACAATTTTTTGGGAGTTTATTTGTAATTTCATCATAATCAACTTCGAAATTCATATGAGTTAGTATAGTTTTTTTTGGTTTTATTTTGTTGACCCATTCCATTGTTTTTTCAAAATGTGAATGCGTTTTATGAGGTTTAAACCTTAAACAGTCAACTATCCATAAATCAAGACCATGTAAATTAGAAAATGCTTTTTCATTTAGCTCAACAACATCAGTCGAATAAGCAATATTATTTATTCTAAATCCCGTTGTTTCGCCAAAACCATGATTTTGTTGAAAACTTTTTATTCTAAGGTCTTTAATTTGAAACTGTCCTGATATTTCATTTGGAATTAGGCATGGTTTATAATAAAAACCATTGGATTCAGGAACCAGGTCATCAAAAACATAATTAAACTTCTTTCTGATTTCATCAATTACGGCACTTTTAGCGTATAAATTTATATGTTTATTCATTATATGGTTTAGATATCTAAAATCATCTATACCGTGAATATGGTCTGCGTGAGCATGCGTTATCAAAACCCCATCAATGTAAGTTACATTGGCTGAAAGCAATTGTTGTCTTAAGTCAGGAGATGCATCAATTAAAATTTGAGATTTATCACTTTTAATTAATATGGAACATCTAAGTCTTCTATTTTTAGGATTTTTCGGATTGCAATTCCCCCAATAATTTCCAATAGCTGGAACACCAGCAGAACTTCCACACCCTAAAATAGTAATTTGCATGCTCATTTTGATATATTAGAAAACAAATTAAAAAAATTTTTTGTAGTTAAATCTACCATTTCTTCTTCAGAAATTTTTTTTATTTTTGAAATTACTTTTATTGTATTAATTATATAAGCAGGTTCATTTCTTTTCCCTCTTTGAGGTTCCGGAGAAAGATATGGTGAATCAGTTTCAACTAAAATTTTATCATTTGGAATATACTGGACAATTTTTTTTAAATCATGACTATTTTTAAATGTTACCATTCCTGCAATCGATATGAAAAAATCATTATCAAGTGCTGTTTTAGCTAATTCTTTTGAAGAAGAAAAACAATGCATTAACCCTTTAGTATTGTATAATTTTACCTTATTTTTTAAAAAAAGTTTTGTATCTTGATCTGCTGCTCTTGAATGAACAATAACTGGACAATTAGTGGTTCCAGAAACTTGAAGATGTAAGTCGAATGATTTTTGTTGATTTTTTTTATTTTCACTTGTTCTGAAATAATCTAAGCCTGTTTCCCCAATACCGATTACCTCTCTTTTATTCTCTGATATATTTTTTTTTAAAATTGAAATAATTT